>JANMUC010000271.1:0-1241 GCA_031391225.1 Deinococcales bacterium | reverse complement strand
GGCTTCCTCTTGATCATGCGTGACCAGCAGCGCCGTCGCGCCAAAAGCCTCGAGAATCCGCCGCACTTCAAGGCGGGTGCTGGCTCGTAAATTCGCATCGAGGCTCGAGAATGGTTCGTCGAGCAAAATCAGTTTAGGATGCGGCGCGAGCGCCCGCGCCAGGGCAACCCGTTGTTGCTGCCCGCCAGAAAGCTGTGAAGGCAACCTGTCTTGAAACACCAGCAAACCGACCATGCCCAGCACCTCTCGAGCGCGATCAAGACGTTCTGGCTTTTTCAGATTCGCCAGCCCAAACGTGACATTCTCGAGCACGGTCAAATGCGGGAAGAGCGCGTAATCTTGAAAAACAAAACCGATGCCACGACGTTCGGGCGGCGTATCGACGCCAGCGCCGTACAAGACCGAATCGTCGAGCGAGATCCTGCCCGAATCTGGGCGTTCAAAACCGGCGATCAGGCGCAAGGTCGTGGTTTTCCCGCAACCGCTCGGACCGAGCAACGCCACGATCTGCCCCGACTCGAGGTTAAAACTCATGTCGTTGACCGTTGGCGTGCCAGAACGGTGAAAGCTTTTGGAAAGGTTGTTGATGCTCAGTAAACTCATGGGGACTTTCTGACGATATTGCTGGCTTGTTCTTGCATCAAAACCAACCCGACCATCAAACTCGAGGCAATCACAATCGCCAGGGCATACGGTGCGGCTTGGGCGAACATGGATTCACTGGTAAAACCAAAAATTTGTCTCGAGAGCGTGTCAAAACCGATTGGGGACAGCAAAAACGTGATCGGTAATTCTTTGAGGCACGACAAAAAAACCAGTGCCAAACTGGTCAGCAGTCCACGTCGAATAAGCACTAAAGTGACTCGAGCGAAGGCTTGAAGTGAAGTAAATCCCAGACCTCGAGCCGCTTCCTCGAGTTTTGGGTTGGCTTGCAACAAACTGGCACGCACTGGTCCGATGGCTTCAGCCAGAAAATGAATGGTCAAGGCAATCACCAACATGGTCAGGGTTTGATACAAATCAGGTATGACCCGCAAACTGAAAAAGACAAACGCCAGCGCCAAGGCGAGTGGCGGCGTGGCATACCCCAAGTATGCGCTGCGCTCGAGCAAGTGCGTCAATGGGCTGGCGTAACGGGTTCCCAAAATAGCCAGCGGAACGGCAAAAAACGTGGCAACCAACGCGGTGGGCGCGGCAGCAAAAGCCGAGTTTTGCACGGCAAAAAACAAAGCTTGCCAATC
>JANMUC010000267.1:0-6511 GCA_031391225.1 Deinococcales bacterium | reverse complement strand
TTTCAACCCAGCGTGGTTGATGCCCTGACGTTTCAATCGGCGTTTGTTACAGCATATACGCCTTATCAGCCCGAAGTTGCCCAGGGTGAACTACAAGCCATGTTCGAGTACCAAAGCATGATCGTGGAACTCACAGGTTTGGATGTTTCCAACTCGAGTTTGTACGATGGCGCGACGGCGGTGGCAGAGGCGGCACTGTTGGCACTTCGGCAGACGAACCGCAACAAGGTTTTAATCTCAAAAGGTGTGCATCCAGAGTCTCGAGAAACCTTGCAAACCTTTTTAGAATGTGTTGATGCGAAGTTGCTGACGCTCGAGTTGGATGGAACGCGAACCCCAATATCGAGTATCGAGCCTGATATCGGCGCGGTCATTGTGCAAAGCCCAAATTTCTTTGGGTCACTCGAGGACATGGCGGCGCTGGCAAACGCGGCGCACGCGGCTGGGGCGTTATTTATCGCGGTGGTTGACCCCTTAAGTTTGGCGGTGCTCAAATCCCCAGGCGAATACGGGGCAGATATTGCGGTGGGTGACGGTCAAACGATTGGCAATGCTGCCAATTTCGGTGGTCCGAGTTATGGTTTTATTGCCGTGCGCGAAGCCTTGATGCGGCAACTTCCAGGGCGAATTGTCGGCGCGACCAAAGACGTGGACGGCAAGCGCGGGTTTGTACTGACGTTGCAAGCCAGGGAGCAGCACATTCGGCGGGCGAAAGCCAAATCCAATATTTGCAGTAACCACGCGCTGATGGCATTGCAAAGCTCGATTTACCTGGCTAGTCTTGGACCCAATGGCTTACGCGAGGTGGCAATTGCCAGCGCGGTCATGGCGGGCGAACTCGAGCAGGCGTTGCGGGAATTTGGACTCGAGATTTTAACGGTTGGGAAGTTCTTTAATGAATTTGCGGTTAAGCTTTCCAAACCTGCAACTGAGGTTCGCGCGGCACTGGCAAAACTCGGCGTTCATGCCTGCGTTCCTGTGCCGCTCGAGTACGGTTTTGGAAATGCTGGATTGTTCAGCGCCACTGAACTGAACACGCCTGAAGACATTCACAAATTGGTTATTGCTTTGAAGGAAGTGCTGGCATGACCTTAACGCTCGAGAAACCCGCAGCAAGTCTTGAAAATGCAGATTTTCCATTGATTTTTGAACGCTCCAACGTTGGGCGGCGCGGGGTGATTCCGCCGCAAGCCAAGCTGAGTCAGAACGTCAACCTCGAGGATTTGTTTGGCGCGGAAAACTTGCGCTCGAGTCTGCCGAAATTGCCCGAGGTTTCTGAACTCGATCTGGTGCGGCATTACACGGGTTTGGCAAACCGTCAGATGAGCGTCGATGCGAATTTTTATCCGCTCGGCAGTTGCACCATGAAATACAACCCCAAAGTGCATGAAACGGTTGCGCCGTGGTTCACGGATTTGCACCCGTATCAGGACCCCAGTACCGCACAGGGGGCGCTCGAGTTGCTGCACAACTTGGCAAGTAGCCTTGGACAGATCACGGGCATGGATGCGGTCACACTGCAACCCGCAGCGGGGGCGCACGGCGAGTTCACAGGCATTTTGATGATTCGCAAATTCTTTGAATCAAAAGGCGAACTTGAGCAAAGGCGAGTGGTGATCTGCCCAGATGCGGCGCACGGCACAAACCCAGCGACGGCGGCGATGGCGGGGTTTGAAGTGGTCGAAATTCCTGGCAACGAACGCGGCGAGGTTGACTTTGACGCCCTGAAAGCCGCACTGGGAAATCATGTTGCCGCGATCATGCTGACCAACCCGAACACGCTGGGAATCTTTGAAACCAGGATTCTCGAGATTGCCAAAGCCGCCCACGAATTTGGGGTGCAACTCTATTACGACGGCGCGAACACCAATGCGATTGTCGGACGGGCGCGACCAGGCGATATGGGCTTTGACGTGATTCACCTGAACTTGCACAAGACTTTTACCGTGCCGCACGGTGGCGGCGGTCCTGGAACGGGTCCTGTGGGTGTCAAAGCACACCTAGAACCATTTTTGCCAGCACCGATCATTGTCAAAACTGGTGAAACTTTTAATCTTGATTTTGACCGACCACAAACGATTGGACGCGTGCGCAGCCATTACGGAAATTTTGGCAACCTTGTGCGGGCGTACACGTACATTCGCAGCCTTGGACCTGAAGGTTTACACGATGTCTCGAGCATGGCGGTTTTGAATGCAAATTACTTGCGGGTGAAAGTGCGCGAACAGGGTTACACGATTGCGTACGACCGTGTGAACATGCACGAATTTGTCGCGGTGCCACCCAAAGGGCAGACTCAAAAAAATGGCGAAAAACTCGAGCTTCACACGCTGGACATTGCCAAGGGCTTGCTCGATTACGGCGTTCATCCGATGACCGTTTACTTTCCCTTGGTCGTGCCAGAAGCCATGATGATGGAACCCACCGAAACCGAAAGCCTCGAGACATTAGATAACTATGCCAATGTGCTTGGCGAAATTTTACGCAAAGCCCAAGTTGACCCCGAATGGCTCGAGCACGCGCCTTACCATACGGTGGTGCGTCGCTTGGACGAGGTGCTGGCTGCCAAAAAACCAGTGTTGAGCTTCAAGAAACTGAGTGGAGTTTAGATTCAGAAAGCGCAAGTTGAAACTCGAGTGGGGAATCCAATCAGATGATCGATCCGTTGCTCGAGTTTCACCCGTTTTATGCAAGTGCGCTCGAACCCGAATTTGTGGCGCTCTCCCAAACCTCGAGCTTAAAAGATTTCTCGAGGTTTGGCGCAGCGTTGGGTGCGTTTCACCTCGAGTTTAAGGGAAAAGCTTCTCCTGATCTCGAGTTGCGCGATGCAACATGGTTTTCTAGGGCGACGCCATATGTCTTGGCGGAGGTGGCAAGTCTGGCAGAGCGCGGCGAATACGAGATTTCAATGGCTCAAACCGAATTGCTCGAGCAGGCTGGTGTGATGATCGCAGAACTTGCCGAGCCGCTATCGCAGTTATTTTCGAGTGTCGTCCACGGAAATTGCAGGCTAACGCAATGTGGTTTTGTCAACAACCGTGCCGTGATGCGAAATTGGGATTCAGTCAGTGTTGGCTTGCCTTGGCTCGACATTGCCGTGCTGTCCGCCGATGTCGAACCAATCTCGAGTGAGGCATTGGTGGCTTTGATCTCGAGTTACGCTGAGGCAGCGGATTATGCGGTTGGGGTGGTGGGAGATCTGATCCCATTTTGTCGGGCGTTGCACGATGTGTTGACGCTTGACCGTTGGAATACCGAACTCTCGAGCGGCGTGCGAGATTCAAAGTCACTCAGGCTTAAATCTTATTCTGTGATTCGGCGTTTGCTCGAGTTATCGGTGGCTTGAATCGAAATAAAAATCAGCTTGGCTGAGCCAATTTTTCAAGACGCAATTCCTCTGCAACCCAAGCGACTGGCACAGACCCAAACGACAGTAACCGATCATGAAATTCTCGGGGTTTCCACGCCAATTCTTGCCGCAAATTTTTGATCGCTCGAGTGCCGAGCCAGTACATCAAACGCGTCGCTAGATAAATTGAGTTTCGCGTGGTTTCTGCCCACAATCTGGCGGGCGGAACTTCGAACCTGATCGCGGTAAAATGCTCGCATTTGATCTAAGTTCCAAACACCACAGTGCAAGCGAATGTCCGCCAAACACATGGCGGCGTTGCGCATTTCATATTGCTTTAAGAGCATTGTCTCTTGTGGCGTGTAGAAACCTGCCACCTCGAGCATCAGGTCTTGGACGTAACACGCCCAGCCTTCGATCATCGTACCGCCAGACAACAAGGCGATACCCGAGGCGCAATCTGTTCCTGCAATTCGCCCAAGTTTTTGACTTGAGGCTCGAGCGCGAGTGTTTTGAGTGTGGTGTCCAATCGAGCCGTGATGGACGACGTGCGTGATTTTGATGGTGGCGTTGTTTTGGCTTTTCAGATAATGGGACTCATATAATTGCCGAGCGATTTGTTGATCGCCTCTCGGTCCACGGCGTACGCAATGGCTTTGCGAACATTCAAGTCTTTTAAAAATTCGTTTTTGTGATTGTACGTCAGGTGCATGAAGCGCAAGGTTTTGGCTTTGATGACCTTGATGCCTGGCACGTTGTCCACGCTTGGCGCGAGGGTAAACGGGATGCTGTAGGCGAATTGCAATTCGCCCGATTTGAGCTGGGTGACAATGGTATTGGTGTTAGGAATGATTTTGAAAATGATGTGATCAAGGTAAGGCAAACCTGTGCCCTTTTCATCTTTTCGGTAGTAATTGGGGTTGCGATCCAGGATTACATATTGACCACGTTTAAATTCGGTTACTTTGAACGGTCCCGCGCCAAAAGGTTTATCCCAGAATGGGTCTTTGTTTAAATCCTTACCCTCGAGCACATGCTTAGGCAAAATACCATAACCAAACAATGCCGATTTAAAACCTGCGTAAACTTGGCTGTAATAAATCACGGCGGTCAGCGGATTCGGGGTTTCGATCTTTTCAATTTCCTCAATACCATCTTTTTCCGGTCCCAGGTATTTCGGATTTTTGATTGCCTCCCAAGTAAATTTGATATCTGCCGAGGTGACAGGTTCGCCATCCGCCCATTTGATCCCTGGACGCAGCTTGTAGGTCACAACCATTTTCTTGCCGTTGTCGGTGATCCGAATCCCACGGTTTGACCGGGTCGGGACTTCGGTTGCCATGGCTGGCACGTACCGCGCGTTCTCGTCTGGTGCAATCAGAGGCTCGAGGAAGGTGGAAGAGACATCGGTCAGAAAACCGGTGGCGTACGGGTCGAGGGTGTCAAGGTCGTAACTCAGACCGACAGTCAGCGTTCCACCCTTATCTTGTGCGGCTGTGATTCCGCAGAGTAGAATAATCGGACCTAAAAATTTAAGTCCCAGCGAGGAATACCGTGCCAATACTCCCAACGTTCCCCCCTCCTTTTTGCGCCCATCTGGCGCGTTCTCACTCGAGTGACCCGAGTTGAATTGCTTGCAACTTTATCCAAATTGCGTTACATTGTCAACCAACCAAGGCAGGCTTCTGATTCCATCTGACGGAAAAACATCAAGGACTGACATGACACAATCTGTACCGCAAGACCATGATGTTGGACGGCGTTTGACCGCACTGGCGGTTGGCATGGATCAACTCGAGCGTCGTTTGAGCGACGGCAATGGTGTGTTGGACGGCGAGGGTTTGATTCCCATTTATCTTGGAAATGATCTGGTTTCAGGTACCGTATTCGAGACTTGGGATCACGTTTTCGGGCAACTCGAGACGATCGAGGCTGAAGTCAACGCCTATCCACCAGGTTCAAGGCGCGTGTTTTTGAGTGCCATGATTGCCTCTTTGCGGGCAGCCACGCAATTATTTAACGGTTCAGAATTGACCTTTAGCGAAAAACTCGAGCGTCTGGTCGGTGTGCCCGCACGAGCGGTCGCAACCGAGCAACTCGAGGACATGCGTGCCAATCTCGAAGCCTGGCTTGAGAAGTCTGGATACCATCACGGGAACTTGTCCGAGCGCGTGATGCGCTGGGAGGGTGAACGCTTTCTGGCGTCAGAACAAATTAAACCGACCTTTGAAGCCTTGATGCTCGAGGCACAGCAGCGCACCGATACCATGATTTTTCCGACCAAAGACTACCGAATGGAATTGAATCTGGTCAGCGGAGTGCCGTACACCGCACGTTGCAATTTCAACCAAGGGTTGATGGACTTGAACGGCGATCTCAAATTCACGCGCTCGGCATTAAAGCACCTTGTCGCCCATGAGGTTTTTCCTGGAGATTCGACCCAACTGCTGTACACGCTCGACGCTGCACAACAAGGCTCGAGCACCGCTGATGTTTTGCTTTGTACCGCAAATACGGTGGTCGGCACCATTCAAGAAGGCATTGGCGATCAAGGGATTCATCTGATTGACTGGATTGAATCTGAAGACGATGACATTTTTATGGCGCTCAGGCGTTTGCGTTCTGCCGCCACCAGCGCCGCTTGGTATCAAATGGCTGAATTTTGGACGCTCGAGCACGTCCGCGAATTTTTGCAAGACACCGCCTTTCCACAACCTACTTGGCGTGAGGGTCGTTTACGCTTTGCTGCGCACCCCTTCAGAGGAGCGTTTATTGCGTCCTACTGGTTTGGTGACGAAGCCGTACGTGAAGTGCGCGAACGGACCAATCCGGGAAACCGCAAGGCTTTCATTGAGTTCCTTGACGGGCAGATGCACACGCCCGCGAGCCTGCGGATGTTCGAGGCTTAAATGGCAAAAACCCTCGAGCCACATGACACCAATTCGCTCGATGCCGCCGGCAGTGTGCGGGCAGTCGAACGCGCCCTGCAACTGGTAGAGTTGATTGCCAAATCGCGTACTCCGTTAAGCATCACTGACCTTTCAAAGTTGCTCGAGTTTGCACCGAGCACGATTCACAGGTTGTTACAAACGTTGATGGCACAAGGGTATGTCTTGCAGTATCCGCAAACGAAACGCTACGGTATTGGACGTACCATCAGCG
>JANMUC010000264.1:0-9302 GCA_031391225.1 Deinococcales bacterium | reverse complement strand
TGAATCCAAGCCCCTACTTGGCTTGCAAAAACCGCGCCCGAATTTTGCCACGCAATACCAGCGTTTTCTTTATCGCGTTTTTGCTGCTCGAGATGAACTTTTAACAGACTGACAAGACTTGGAGGCATTCTAATATCTCGGTTGCTTTTAGGGGTCTTGGGTTTATCCTCAAAAACTTTTCCATCATCTAACCCACGGGTGCTCCTGACCTTCAAAATGCCTTTCTCGAGGTTGAGATTGTCCCAAGACAAACCAAGTGCCTCACCCTTTCGCAAGCCCACAGAAACCACTGTGAACAACATAGCCCACATTCGGCACAAGCCAACTTCAAACATTGCATCACCAAGTTCTTGAAATCGGGCAAGCTGTTGGAAGTCCAATGTTGTGCCTACGGGTTCAATATCCCTTAATTGTGGAACAATTCGAGACACCTTCAATGATTCGGCGGGACTGAAAACAATCAATTGTTCTGTCACAGCTTCACGAAACACTTGACGGAGGCGTGTGAGGACTTTGGCAAGGGTACGAACTGCCATCGTGCGTTCGGTCAGCTTGCCGCGTTGCCCTTTCATTTTCTTGTCTGCCAGGGTACTCAACACATCTTTGAGGTGAGACGCGTAAATGTCTTTAATGAACATCTTGCCAAGCGGAATTTTGGATTTACCCATTTCAACATCAAGGGCGTACTGCATTTCATTTCTAAAGAGCTTGGCACTTCTCGAGCGCAAATGCTTTTGACGGGCAATCACCTTTGCCGTGAATTCCTCGAGTGTCGTTTTGTTCGGGTGTGCCAGCACTCCCCTATCGTGGTCAGCACGGGTTAACTGAATGGCTTTCTCAGCTTCGCTTTTGTTCGGACTTAGACCACGATGCCTAACACCGTCAAGAATGATCTGCCAACGCGCCTTACCATTTGACTGTAACTCAATCGTTCCTTTGCCATTCCCGCGCCGTTTGTCTGCTCGAGGTTTTACCGTTTTGGATTGCTCAATTGATTCAGACATTACACACCGCTTTCGCTGGGTTGGTACTCGAGCAAGTCGTTTGGTGTAAACGTTTCGCCCGTGATTGAGTTCAAACCTGAAATAACATCCTCGAGCACGTCAAGACCTTTAGGCATGATCTGAGACTTACGTCCCGTGATGCGGTACAGCGTGACTTCTCGGGTTTTGCCCCCAAGTTTTTCGATTTCTCGAGCCAGGTCACGGGCTTTAATGTCGTGTTTCTCGAGTACGTTTTTGAGTTTCCATTTGATCGGCACGGGTTGAATCATAACCATGTTTCTATCACCTCCGTTATATTCTATCGGCATTGACAGAGTATGTCAAGTAGGATAGAATAACCTCACTCGAGAACACCACCCACAAAAAAGCGTCTCGAGAAACCAAGTGTTAAGAAGGGGTAAAAATGAAAAGCAAGACCACGAAAAAAGCCGCGCAAGACAACCAAAAAACCTCAATCACCCAAACTGTTTACGGTCACATTCCAGGGTTGAAACTCGAGCACAAGACCATGAAACACGGCAGCATTGCCCTCACCCTTTCCATGTATCAGCACGCTCTTGGTCAACAAGGCTAAAGCAAATTAAAACTCGAGAACGCCGCCCTTGGACAGAAAGCGTTCTCGAGAAACCCTCAAAGGAGTTCTTATGCAGACTATCAGCAACCCACGCGCAACACAAGGCAAGTACAGACACCTGACAAGCTCTGACTGGCAAGCCGTTCAAAACCGAATCTCGAGCACGAACGGCAAAGCCGTTGTGACCACATCAAACGGGCGTGAAGTAAGTTTTACTCGAGCGGAAGTGCAGTATTTGAATCAAAAATACCGAATTGGGGGGATATAAAACCTACCCTCTTACCTGTGTCTCGAGTACGAATTCTGACCACAATACAGGGTCAAGCGTACAATTCCAGGCTCAAGAAGTTATCTATTTTTGGCTTCAGAAGGCTGTCCTATGCGTACTGGAATAAACTATTGAATGAGTTTATTTCATTCCGTAAATCCAAGCACCGTCTACAGCGCCAGTGGCGATTCGAGAACCATCTGGGCTAAATGCAACACTGTAGATGCTTCCAAAATTACCCTTAAGTTGCCCGATTTCTTTGCCACTTGAGCCATCCCATAATCGCGTTGTAGCATCCATACTACCTGTGGCGAGTGTACGACCATCAGGACTGAAGGCTACACTCGTCACCGGAGCCTCATGTCCTTTATAAACCACGAGTTCTTTGCCACTTGAGATATGCCATAACCGTGCTGTTCCATCATCGCTACCTGTGGCAAGAGTACGACCATCAGGACTGAACGATACACTATTCACCAAAGAATCATGTCCCTTGTACACTCGGAGTTCTTTGCCACTTGAGATATCCCATAATCGTGCTGTACGATCAAAACTACCTGTAGCGAGAGTACGACCATCAGGACTGAAGGCTACACTCCTAACAAAATTTGTAGTATCTCTATACTTGGAAGCTAAAAGTGTTCTAATTTCTTTACCACTGGAAACATCCCACAATTTTGTACCATAATCACTACTTGTGGCTAGAATACTGCTATCAGGACTAAATGCGACACTATCTACGAATCCGTCAAGTCCATTCAATACGACAATCTCTACACCAGTCGAAATGTCCCATAACGTCACATCTTTAAAGCCACCAACAGCAAGAGTATACCCATCAGGACTGAAAGCAACACTTCCCACCCAAGCTGTATGTCCCTTGAAAATTCTAATTTCTTTACCACTCAGAGTATCCCACAATCGTGCGGTCTTATCATAACTTCCTGTAACAAAAGTACGACTGTCAGAGTTAAAAACAACATCAATTACGCTATCCGTATGACCTTTAAAAATTTTTAATTCTTTAGTAGTTTCAACATTCCATAATCTCATCGTATTATCTGAACTAGTTGTAGCTAAAACACTACCTTTAGAATTAAACGCTACGCTTTCTATGCCATCTGTATGTCCTTTAAACACTTTCATTTCTTTTCCAGTTGAAATGTCCCATATTTTTGCAGTATTATCACGGCTACCCGTAGCAAGAGTGTGGTTATCTGGACTAAAAACTACACTATTAACTTCATCTATATTTCCTTTTAATACCTTGATTTCTTTTCCGCTTTTAACGTTCCATAATTTAACTGTTTTATCTGAACTTGCCGTGGCAATCTTATTTCCGTCAGGGCTAAAAGCAACACTTTCTACCCACGATGTATGTCCCTTGAAAGTCCTAATTTCACTAGCGCTTAAAATATCCCATAATTTTGCAGTTTTATCACGGCTTCCTGTAAGAAGAGTACGACCATCAGGACTAAATACTATACTCATTACATCATCTGTGTGTCCAACAAATGTATTAATTTTTTCTCCACTTAAAATATCCCATAATTGTGCTTTATCATCATTACCACCTGTAGCAAGAGTACGACCATCAGGGCTGAAAACCACACTATTCACCCCTCTTATATGTCCTTTAAATACTTTGATTTCTTTTCCATTAGAAACATCCCATAGTCGCGCTGTACCATCCTCACTGCCTGTGGCAAGAGTAAGATCATCGGGGCTAAACGCTACACTGCTCACCCGTCCCCTATGCCCTTTGAAAATTTTAATTTCCGCGCCAGTATTAGTATCCCACAACCGTGCCGTACCATCGCTACCAGCCGTGGCAAGCCATTTTTCGTTTTTGCTAAACACAACCGCTAACACCGCACCTTCATGCCCTGTAATGTTATTCAGAAGCTGAAACTGGGTGTAATCAATTGCATTGACAGCTAAAGCGCTTGACTGCTGGCTCACGTAACTTGCGAAACTGAGAATGAAACAACACGCAACGAACATCAAAACTGTAGTTTTCATAGTTTTCCTTTGCTGAATCGAATACTTTGAGGCGTAGCAGCATATGTTTGGAAAATCTAAGGTACATGACCAGCTTGGTGAAAACTTATCGGTTAAACGCAACGAAATACTCCCACAACGCTAACACGGGTTAAATAAACTTCAAACCAAAGTATTCTCCCTAACGTGTGACAACTGCAAAGTCGAAAGACTGTGATTGCAAGTTGATTTCCCAAGACTCGCAACGGCAAGCCCATTCCCAAACTACCGTAGCTATAAAATCTCGAGTTCCAACACCTGACCTTGTCCCAACTCGGGACAGTAATCTCGAGATCATCACACCGTAAAAGACCGCCCCAACTCGAGGCAGGTTATTTGTATTCAAGTTTTGAAATCATAAAACTCGAGTACGATGTGCTCAGATTTTCAGATAACATTCGCTTTTTTAAAATAAAAACGACAACTTGACGACACCCTTGATTTAAGCTTGCAAGCACTTACATTTGAGGAATAAACCTGTCCTTACTGTATAGTGAGAAGTATAAGGTAAAGCAAAAAGGAGATGTATGAAAAAATGGTTTCTGCTCGCAATAATCGGCATTGTTCTTGCTCTCGTTCAAACCTCGAGTGCTGGCGATTTGCGGTATGGGATTGGATTTATAAATGCTTTAACGACGCAGTTAAAGCTTAATAAATTGAATTGCTCCCCAGAGGAGAGGGCGGAAACTAGAGTAAATTTATGGTGCGGGGCAAGCGACTTAAACATTGATTTATTTAAAAGTAACTTTGAAGCTGCGGCTGCTGATGTTGCTAAATTTACTGGTTACAACTACCAGATAAAAGACGATTGGGAACAAACCTCCCGAGGAATATTTATACGAGCAGATATTCTTGACGGTTTGTATTTTCTTACCATCATATTCACGTCAGGTGGAACAAATTATGTGAATTTTGGGGTGGACGCCGAACGCGATAAAAATGATCGTGACATTTCACGAACGCCTTTATCTCCCACCTCTCAACCCGCCACAATTGGAGGCACTTCTGATGTAACAGTCCTGCGGTACTTGTGCGATCAACCCTCTTCAGGTGGTTACGCGCGGGTGTTTGGTACAATTAGGAATTCAGGTTCTCGAGTTTTGAGTTACTTGAAATTTAATGTCGAGTATTTTAATGGTTCGACTTTTGTGGGTCAGGAAAGCGGTTTTGTACAAGCGGATAGTTTAAAACCAAATGGGGAAACGACCTTTGAAGGTTTGGCGTCCACACCAGCGTTCACGCGATGCGAATTGAGTTTTGAAGACTCAAGTGGCAAACTAACCACTAAATTACCTTAAATATAGATTCTTGAGTAACTCTTTAAACCTTGTCCCAACTTGGGACAGCACGCTCGAGCCTGAAAAGTTTCAAACCAAAAATTCTAAAAATTCCGTGAGCAGTTGGATAGCCTTGGGGTAGGGGGGTACTCGTTTCCAGCAAAAAAACTTCTCGAGGTTTTCGATTCTTCCGATAACCTCGAGCAGTGAAAGGAAAAGATTCAAACTGACTTAAAAAACCAAAATGCTTGGAAGGCATTAACCAGGTGCTTGAGTTCAGTTATTTTGCGTTTTTATGCTGGGGGTGCTTGCTCGAGATACCCGCAATCCTTAGCAACTGAGGCGAGGATACCCGCCCGTTTGCTTTGTTGCGTTCGATCATTCCGAGTGCCACCGTTCGGCAATGTGCATCTCGAGCCGTTTGACACTCGAGTAATTCCTTGCGTATGGCGGCTTCAATCAGCTTTCGCGTATTCCCTGAAGGTCGGGTAAACTTTCTGACTTCCTCGAGTAACTTGGTTTCGATTCGGACGCTCGAGGAAGGGGCTAGACGTTTTCTACCGCTCTTTTTTCGAGCGCCGCCCCAACTCGAGAGGGTTTTGCTTCCTACACGCGCTTTGTTGGACATCATTACCTCGAAATTTTGTTTTGAATTGTTTGGTTCTTGCGTTATTGCGACACGAATCAAGCCATGAAAGACTTAACTAAAAGCAAGGGTGATACGCGAACCTCGAGCCTAGTTAAAAACTCAGCAAGATAATTTTGGAACTCAATCAATTGTTCGGGTGTGAACTCTGGAATGCACCCAAGCATCAAAGCAAAATCGGTTTGGAGTTGAGACACTACAGCTAACCCTCGAGCGGGTTCTGTGCCGTTCTGAAAGCCAACACGGGCGCACCGCTCGAGGGTTGCCAGCAACCCGTGAATGTCTTTGATGGTCTGCTCCAGACTCAAGAACCTACCGCCCGAATCTTGAGAATCATTTCAAGCAGTTGCTCGAGTTCGGCACGATCTGAACACGGTTTGTTTTTCATGTCGCAAAGCAACCAGTCCATGCGAGAAAGCTGCTCGAGCAATCCTGCTTTTAACTCTTGGTTGCTGGATTCAAACTCTTGCATGACTTGAATATGCTCGGTCAAAGCAAGCCCCGTTAAGCAAGGCACAAGTTGCTTTTGGTCTAACTCGAGAGACTGCCAACGATCCGCTAGTTTCCGCTTGGAACGTTTCTGGGTTTGAAGTCTCGAGTTGAGTTTGCGTTTGTACGCCCAGACGTGAAACCGAATCTTCAAGACCAAAAAGAAGTTTCTACCTTCACCAATGATTCTGGGCGCTGCTATCTTGGGTATTCGTATCGTTGACATGATTTGTTCCTTTGATTGAGTGGGGGTCTTGGGTGCTTGGCACACCGTCACAGTGAGGTGTGCCAAGACGGACAAGGTTAGGCTTGTGCTTGGCTTTGCGTGGTGAACTCGAGCATGACTGTATCGGGCAGGACTGGGATAACCCCTAATGTCCTGATGCTTGGGTACGCTTTCGCCCCTGAGTCTGCCAGCGCCTTCAATTGGCTTGCGTCTCGAGCCGTGAAGTGCGTTGCGACCCGTTGACCGTCACCGACCAAGTGAACGGTGCGTGTTCCTTTGGCTTGGAGTAAGCCCCAAACACGCTCCACGCTGTCACGGAATGCAGTCCAAGGGGATGTAAAAACAGATGGAACAATAACCTTGGAATCAAACTCACTTAAGGGAAGTTCGAGCGTTTGAGGAATGCTCTGACGTTCATTTAACGAATTTAACGAATGTGACGAAATAGCTGTGCTTGAAACACTCCCCAAGTTTTGAGGGTTTACGAAATTAGGTTCAGGTACTACAGGGTTTGGAGGGCGTGAATCCAATTTCGTAACCTCAGCAAAAGTGTTTGCCTTTTGATTGACGGTTATTTCGTCAATTTCGTCTTTTTCGTAATGGGTCATTAATTGAGCTTTGATACGCTCGAGCAACTTACCCATATTGCATACCCACCAATTCCAAAATCTGAGGTGCTTTACCGCCGTTCTTAGATTCACCTTTTGTCATTCGGGCTTTGCCATCTCGGATAAGAACCTGGGTAGCACGATCAATCTGTCCCGCGCTTTGGTTTCGTTGAAATAAAGCCGAAATATCGGTCTTGGTCAAGCGTTTATCGGCACGTGCTTTTAGTGCCTCAAGAATCGTATCTGCGACAACATCACCCGTGCGCCTACCAAAGATGTTGAACACCGACTCTTCGCAGTATTCCCAAGCTGCCTGTGCCGCTGTGAGGTGTTCGGGTTTGACCTCGAGTGACTTGTCTAACACTGCGTACAATCCCGCAAGGCGCATGACATAACTTTCGGCTCGAGATGTAACCGCACCGCTTAAACCGCTCGAGCCTTCACTTAAGTCAGGGTAGATCATCGCCCAAAGAGGTTTTGTTTGTTCGCCCCAGTACAGGACACCATCTGTACCTTCGAGCCACATCGCCACGGCTTTC
The DNA here is from genome assembly GCA_031391225.1 of Deinococcales bacterium. GTDB lineage: Bacteria > Deinococcota > Deinococci > Deinococcales > JAAFIG01 > JANXTZ01. Next base: position 1,631 of record JANMUC010000264.1, on the reverse strand, counting down.
AGACGCTCACCAAGTTTGTTCATTACGTGCTGGTTCGGTTCTCCCCCAAAAGGTAAGACTCGAGCGCGTTTGGTCATCACCCAAAGGAAACGATTCGCAAAACCATTTGCCGTTTCGGTATCCTCGAGATACCTTAACAACTCATCGCGGGTACAGTGTCCAACAATTCCAACGTGTGCGCCTGTTGCCGTAGTTGAATTTTTCGTCATGACGCGCAAATTATCTTTTGCACCAATTTCCCAAGCTTGCCGAATAATTGGTGACAAGGTGCTACCTTCACGGTTCATGACTTTCAACACGCGCCCAAACTCAGACTCGAGAACGACCAAGCGTTTATCGGCAACGCCCTCATCAACGATTTGCAGTTCAACCTTGCCGTCTTTGGTCATAGGCTTTTGCACGGCATCACGCACGGCATAAATCAAACCTTCACCGCTACTCAGTCCCGTGGTGACGTGTTCGGCATAAAAATCATCACCAAATGCGGTTTCGGTAACACCGCGCAAAGCACCCCAAGACGTGCCTTTGCGACCCTTGCCACTCAATCCGATAAGAACGATAAACAAACGCAAAGTGTGCATTACGCCGCTAATTTTCCAATGTGGTTTTGTTCCAAGTGCAATTCCTACAGCTACGAAAAACGAAAATAGAAGCGCGGCGCGGTGCGCTTCTGTCGTCGGTTCAATCGCTCGGACAACATCACCAGCCAGTCCATACAATGCCTCTTCTGCGAGTTCTGGGAATCCGTTTTCATCAGCGCCTGAGTCAAGAATATTGTCCTCAAGTGGTTCAGGCTCTAACGTTTGTGCTGCAACAAAAGCGTTTTGTAACCATGTGCCAAGATCATCAGCACCGCTCGAGCCAAGCACATCACAAAAATCTTGAGGTTCGGGCAAAGGCTCGAGAATCTTGACTTCGGATGCACCGTTTTCTTGTGCCAGCACCGACCATTTTTGTGCGGCTTTGCATCCTGGTTCGTCACCATCGGCGTACACAAAAACATCACGTCCTGAAAGCTGCTCGAGGTGCATTTGATTTTGTACGCCTCCAACACCCTGAACGGCAAAGCTCAAACCCGCATTCTCGAGCGCCGCGTGTGCCGCCATTGCGTTGAATTCGCCCTCAACAATCAGCACGGCTCGAGTTGTCGGGTTTGCATAATCAGGGCTTAACCATGCGGGTGCGCCATGCCCTGGCTCGAGATATTTATAACGCGGTTGTTCTCCGTTTGGATTGCGTTGTTTGATTTGCACCACATCAACACCACGATAAATTGGAATCATCACAGCGTCATTCTCGAGTCCCAAACCATAAGCCTCACACATTGCAAAATCAAAACCTCGAGCGGTCAAGCAATCGGGTAAGGTTTCGAGTGTTGCCAAGCGTTGCTGTGCATTCTCGAGCTTGTCAGAGAGTGAAGGACTCACAGGCTTGTAAATGGGTTTTGGCTTGGGTTTCGGTACAGTTTTTGCAAGCGAAAGAGAACGCGGGGCGTGTGACACGGTGTTAACCCCAGCGCGATCTTTCAGCGTTTGCGCTGCCTCACTGGACGTTTTGTTAAAAGCTTTTATTAAATCAAATGCGTTGCCACTGTCGCCATCAAAAAATCCCCTCTTGAGAGGGGTGCCCGC
>JANMUC010000257.1:0-6663 GCA_031391225.1 Deinococcales bacterium | reverse complement strand
GTACGGCTTACCCGCTTTTGAACAGATTCTCGAGTTTGCCGCGAAAGTGGATTTCAAACCAGAGTTGGTTTACTCAGACACTCAACCCGCCCTCGAGAAATTACGGGCTAGCGGTTGGAAGATTGCTTGCGGCACGAACGGTTACGCCAAATATCAAGGTTATGCACTGACGCGTTTGGGCGTTCAAGCCGATGCTTTTATTGCACCCGATACCGTAAATGCTTGCAAACCTCAAGCCGAATTTTTAAGACGCTTACCAGAATTGACGGGTGACGAAACTGCACTAGAGGGTTTGATTCACGTTGGCGATTTGCTAACCCAAGATGTGCTCGCCGCCAACCGTGCAGGCGCAAAAGCCGCCTGGGTTTGGCGTGAAATGCCCGAATTCATGCGCGAGATTCCAGTGCTCGAGCGAAATCAAAATAAAAGCGTTCAAGACGCGATTCTCGAGCAAACAGCGCACGAATTTACCCACAATGGCAAACTTGGCACGGATTACAGCGATTTGCCACCACGTCCAGATTTTGTGGTGGCGGACTTACTCGAGTTGGTTCGTGCGCTCGAGCCTGCTTTGGTTTAAATATCTGGTAAAAGTTCGAGCACCACAAGTTCGGCTGGACAAAACGTGCGTATTGGAATTCCGCTCGTACCCAAACCTCGAGAGACGAATGCGGTGCTTGTCTCTTTAACAAAACCCATTTGGTAGCGTTCACCGTGCTTGGAAATGCACGCCAGACCTTTGCCAAACGGTGCACGAACCTGACCGCCGTGGGTGTGCCCCGAAAGCATCAAACCGACGCGTTTGGGGACTTTGGGCAGAATATCGGGATTGTGGGAAAGCAACATCAATGCCGTATCGGGCGAAGCATCTTGAATGGCTTTGGCAACCCGCACCGTTCCCGCCCAGTAGTCATCTACGCCCGCCAAGAAGAAATCTGTACGTAACGAAACGCCCTGATTGACCAAGTATTTTATTCCGACCCGTTCCAGGTGCTCGATCAGAATATTGGCGTCAAAACGAGCGCCCGAACCATCGTAATAATCGTGGTTGCCAAGCGTGGCGAAAACCCCAAGCGGTGCTTTTAACTTTCCAAGCTCGAGCGCCAAAGATTCGAGTTTTTTGTCGTTCATGGCATGGTCAATGATGTCACCAGTAATCACGATCAAATCGGGTTTCTCGAGGTTGGCGGCGTTCACCCAAGCCCGAACTTCGCGCTCAAAAATAAATTTCCCAAAGTGCAAATCGGTCATGTGCAGCACTTTTAAGGGCGCTTTCAAATGCGGCATTTTGAAGCTGTGTTTTGAAATTTGAAACGAATACGCCGAAGCCCAACCGTAACCGCCCGCTAAAAACGGGGCGGCAACAATGCTTGAGCCTACCAACCTGAGAAATTGACGACGAGATAAGGATTTCATGGTTGCAACTCGAGCACCACGAGTTCAGCGGGGCATTTAAACCGAAATGGCATAGCCCCAACGCCCAAACCCCTCGAGACAAAACCTGCGGCATTACCACGGACAAAACCTTGTTGGAATCGTTCACCGTAATTGGAGACGTTAAACAGGGTTGGCAAACCAGGGATTCGGACTTGACCGCCATGCGTATGACCCGAAAGAGTCAAATCAATGTTAGCAGGCACTCGCACCAAAATATCTGGATTGTGCGACAGCAAAACCTTCGCAGTATTTTTGGGTTGTTCACGCAGTGTTCTCTCGAGGTTGGGTTCACCGTTCCAAAGGTCATCAATGCCTGCCAGAAAAAAATCATCACGGATTTTTATGCCCTCATTCACCAGCACCCGAATCCCGTATTTCTCGAGGCGTTTGACCAGCCCATGCACGCTCTGGTCTTGACTGACGTACCAGTAATCATGATTGCCCAGTGTGGCATAAACCCCGAGCGGCGCGGATAATTTGGAAAGCTCGAGCGCCAAAGAATCAAGCGCCTCACTTGAGATCACACGGTCTACAATATCGCCCGTAATTACGATCAAATCTGGTGGCTCGAGGTTGGTGGCATTGACCCATTTACGTACTTCGGGTTCAAACATAAAGCGCCCGAAATGCAAATCGGTCAGTTGCACCAGTTTTAAAGGACGCTCGAGATTAGGCATTTGAACGGTGTGCCTCGAGATGCCGAAGGTATGCGCCGACGCCCAACTGTAACCAGTCAGCACAAAAGGTGCTGCCACAAGGCTCGAAATCATGGTTTTGAGGAAGGTACTGCGTTTCACGGCTCGAGTGTATAAAAATCCGCATGAGAAGAAGCTCATTGAAGCTCAGAAAATTTCTTTCTGGTTGTGTCATTTGCTTGTTGAAGTTTTAAAAGCTGATACGCGACCAACCCGATTGGGGCAAAAGCGGCAAGCGCCAAAAGTCTTTGCAATGCACCCTCGAGCGCTTGGCGGTCAATGGCAATCAAGCCGCTCATGAAAGGGATTAAACCAACAAACAACACGACACAAGCCGCTAAACACACCCTGAGCTTGGGTTGATTCCAAAATGTTGCCAGCGTCACGAAAGGCATCACAAACAGTCCTATCGCAAATGGGTTTTCAGCGTGGCGCGGATCAGGCATTGGAAAAATCCCAGCCCATAAACTCGAGAGTCCAACACAAAACACAGCAATGGCTGTCAACCACGACAAAATTGGCTGGGTTTTAACAATGGGAAAAACCCGCAAAAATCCAAGCGCGGCAACAACGGCGGCAAAACCTGTTAACACCGCGCCAAGGTTGAACACAATTGGCAAACTTGAGCGATCTGAGCCGAGCAAACTGGCTGCCATCTGTACAAAGTTATAGCCTGCAAAAAACGGTGCGGCAAGCAGTTGAATCCCAAAGTACAAGAACGGCACGGCAATGCCGAAGCGCAATGCCGTGCCCGTCAGGTTTTTGATTGCCAAAAAGCGTTGCATTTGAAAATAACATTTCACGCTATTGCGAAGAATTCGCTCAGATCGTGCGATTAAGGATACAAGCCACGAAGCGCTCGAGCTTCCAAAACCCGCGTACAAGCCGTGATAAACGTGGCTGTTCGCATGGTCACTTTCTTTTCACTGGCAACATCCCAAATGCCTTTGAAGGCTTCGATCATGATTTTCTCGAGGCGTTTGTTGATCTCGTCTTCGGTCCAGAAGAAACTCGAGAAATCTTGCACCCATTCAAAGTACGAAACCGTCACACCGCCCGCATTGGCAAGAACGTCTGGAATGATAATTGTGCCTTTTTCGGATAGGATGTCATCGGCTTGCGGCGTGGTCGGTCCGTTCGCGCCTTCGACAATGATTCTGGCTTTGATTTTATTGGCGTTCTCAACCGTGATTTGCTTCTCGAGCGCGGCTGGAATCAAAAATTCGGTTTCGATTTCCCAGAAGTCTTTGGGGTCAATCACTTCTGCGTTTTGGTAACCCGCAATGCTGCCCGTTTTGGCGATATGCTCGAGCACATCGTAAGGGTTGATGCCGCTAGCGTTGTGAATCGTACCGTTGACATCCTGAATCGCAATAATGGTCGCGCCGTGATCGTGAAAAATTCTGGCGCTGGCGTTGCCGACGTTACCAAAACCTTGGACGGTCACTCGAGCACCCTCGAGTGACAGGTTGATACGCTTGGCTGCCTCCGCACCCGCCACAAAAACACCCCGCCCTGTCGCGTCACGTCGCCCCAGAGAGCCACCGAGGGCAATTGGCTTCCCAGTCACCACTCCAGTTGCTGTGCGCCCTTGGTTCATGCTGTAAGTGTCCATCATCCAAGCCATCGTCAGTTCGTTGGTGTTGACATCTGGCGCGGGAATGTCTTTGTCGGGTCCGATCAAAATATTAATCTCACTTGTGTAACGCCGCGTCAATTTCTCGATTTCATGAATCGAAAGCTTGCGCGGGTCAACCCGAATGCCGCCTTTCGCACCGCCGTACGGCAAATTCACCGCCGCGTTTTTGACCGTCATCCACGCCGAAAGTGCCATCACTTCGGACAACGTGACATCTTGATGATACCGCACACCGCCTTTGCCAGGACCTCGAGAGGTGTTGTGTTGCACGCGGTAACCCTCGAAATGCGCAATGCTGCCATCATCGAGTTGAATCGGGCAATCCACGATTAAAATACGCTTCGGACGTTTCAGGGTTTCGACCCAGTACGCCAGTTTGCCCAAATACGGCGTCACGCGGTCGATTTGCTCGAGGTAAATTTCCCAAGGTCCAAGGTTGTCTTTTGCCAAGTAGGACGGAACTTCATGTGTGTGCATTGTGACTCCTTAAAAGCTCTGAACAAAGCTGCGAGCTGTGAGGTCAATCTGTAATGAATGCTCGAGAATTTCAAATCACCAATTGCCGACCAATAAAAACATTTTTCACTGCTGGGCGAACACAAAGTTCACTCCTACGTTTTTACGGATACAAGCCGCGCAAATTGGTGCTTTCATTGATCCTCGAGATTGCCAGCACGTAAGCGGCAGTCCGAAGATCAATTTTTTTATCAATTGCCACCGCGTAAATTTCGTTCAATGCCCTGTCAATATGCTTCTCGAGGTTGGCGTTGATTTCGTCTAAGCTCCAGTAAAAATTGTTGAAATCTTGCACCCATTCGTAGTAACTAACAGTCACGCCGCCCGCGTTGGCGAGCACGTCTGGAATCACCGTGCGTCCATCTTGGCGCAAGATCAAATCGGCTTCTCGAGTCACGGGGTGATTCGCGCCCTCGGCAATGATTCTGGCTTCGACCTTGGCGGCATTGCCCGCATGAATCGAACCTTCGCGGGCACTCGGCACCAAAATGTCCACGGGAAGGGTGAAAACGCTGTCTTGGTCGATTTTTTTACTGCCAGCAAAATTCTTGACCGATCCAGTCTCGAGTTTGTGCGCAATCAGGGCGCGAATGTCCAGTCCATCATGGCGGTAAATCGCACCCGAACTGTCAGACACCGCCACGACCCGCACACCGCGCTCGAGCATCCCAAGCGCGGCATAACTGCCGACCACGCCAAAACCTTGCACGGCGGCGCTCGAGTTTGCAAGGTCAATATTTTCTCTGGCTGCCACGCCAAAAATGCTGTTGGCAACGCCGCGCCCTGGGGCTTCGAGCCGCCCGAGACTGCCGCCCATGCTGACGGGTTTTCCGGTCACGACGCCGGGGCTGGTCGTGCCCTTGTTTTGGCTGTACGTGTCCATGATCCACGCCATCGTTTGCTCGTCGGTGCCAGTATCGGGAGCGGGAATGTCTTTGTCTGGTCCGATCAAATCCACCAGTTCACTGGTGTAACGCCGCGTCATGCGCTCGAGTTCGTCGCGCGAAAGGGTTTTGGGATTGACATCAATCCCGCCTTTTGCGCCGCCAAACGGCAGGCTCATGACTGCGCATTTGATGGTCATGCTGGCAGCCAAGCCGCGCATTTCGTCCAGGTTTAAACCCGCGCGGTAGCGAATGCCGCCTTTGCCTGGACCCCTCGAGATGCTGTGCTGCACACGGTAACCCGTAAAAAACCGCACGCTGCCGTCGTCCATGCGCACCGGCACGCTGACCGTCACCATCCGTTTTGGGTGGCGCAGATACTCGAGGGTTTCGGTGGTGGCGTTTAAATGCGGCAGGGTGTCCTCGATTTGCTCGAGGAACGCGTGCCAGAGGTTGAGTTGCTGGTCTGGCGGTGAGGAGTTGTTGTCTTCGGGTTTTGTCATGCGGTTTCCTCCAGAATACTGTCCTAAACAATACATGCAAAAATTGACCCTCGAGTTTAACGCTCGAGTTTGATGCTTTGTCAGTTCGATGTTGCGTGTTTGATTATACAACTGCCGAACGTTCGTTTGTTTTGAGATTGTGACACCAGATATAGCCCGCATTATGATCAGTCAAGCCTGACAACAAAGTCCCAGCGCGTCCACGATTTCCCAATAAAATCTCGAGATCAACTGTAGCCAAGAAATTTCTGCTCTCAGCTCTCTGCACTCAACCCTCTGCAACTTTCAATTCACTTCAACAATCCGCGTTAAACTCGAGACATGCAAAAAGTTTTAGCTGGCACAATAGAAGATTTCCCGATTGGCACGCAAAAAATTGTCGAACTCGAGGATGATTATGTTTTGGTGGTGCATTCGATTTCTGGTTTTTGGGCGATCGAAGACCGTTGCTCGCACGACGACAATGAATTGTTTGGTGGCGAAGTGATCGACAACACTATCAAATGCCCGCGCCACGGGGCAAAATTTGACCTCGAAACGGGCAAGGCGCTTTGTCTTCCCGCCGTAAAAGCCATAAAATCGTTCGCGGTCAGCCTCGAGCCTGACGGTGTTTACGTGTTGTCACCAGAATAAAAATGCCGTGCTGGACGCTATAAATTGAAATTACGGCTCAGGCTGAATCGGTTAAATTCTCATTTTGTACAAGGTTTCACAAAGCTCGCGCCTGACGTGACCAAACACACATGATCTCGGGTTCGACTCGGCTGTGAACGGGTTTTTTACATTACACGAACCGCGCTTGTGTGTCAATCGGGCTTAATTCAACCCTAGGGGAGTTGACAAATTAGGTATCCACGTATCAAAGTATTGTTTGGAGGTAACAAAATGGCAGATCGTATGGGCAAGGCTCACTTGGTGCAAGAAGTCTCCGCAAAAGCTGGCGTAACCCGCAAAGCAACACTAACTGGGCCAGCACTCGCTGCCGTTCC
>JANMUC010000200.1:0-5247 GCA_031391225.1 Deinococcales bacterium | reverse complement strand
CTAAAAACTAAAACTGCAAGTTCTCAGCTTCTCGAGATTTCGGTTTGAATCATTGTCCAAAAGTAACGTATTCGACTTCGATCACGAATCCGCCTGGGGAGTCAAAGTAAAATGTCCACCGTCCTTGCTGATTTCTTGTCGGTGCTGGCACGTTAAAGCCATCGTCTTTGAGGCGTTGGTTGATTTCGTTGACTTGCGCCTCGGACTCTTGAATAAAGCCGATATGGAAACCTTCGGGATAGCTAACCTCTTTGCCTTTGAACATGATCAGAATCAAACCGCTGTCGTCGGTCATGAACGCCATGTTGGCGTTGCCTGGTGCGATGGTGCGCAGACCAAAATATTTTTCTAAAAATGCGCTGGTTGCGGGAACGTCGGTCACGATCATATTAAGGTGATTAAGTTTCATAAATTCTCCTGATGCTCGAGTTAGACACAAATTCTGGCAATGAAAAATGGCGAGAATACACTCGCCCTTTTTTAACTAAAGTTCTGGTGATGATTGCTTAATCGAGGAAATCGCGCAGTTTGCGGGTGCGGCTTTCGTGGTACTTTAGTTTGCGCAATGCTTTATTCTCGATCTGACGAATGCGTTCTCGGGTCACGTTGAAGTACTGTCCAACTTCCTCGAGCGTGTGTTCACGTCCGTCGATCAAACCTTTGCGCAGTTTTAAGACCATCGCCTCGCGTTCGGTCAGTTTGCCCAGGGCTTTCTCGAGTTCTTCAGAAAGCAGGCTCTTGGCGGCGTTGTCAACGGGCGTGTCAAGGTTGTCATCGGGGATAAAATCGCCGTAGAAGCTGTCTTTCTCGTCACCAATCGGCGTCTCGAGCGAGACGGGTTCTTGTGAGACTTTTTGGACTTCTTCGACTTTTTCGGCGGTCCAGCCTGGTCCCATCGCCTCAGCGATTTCTTCAAAGCTGGGTTCGCGGCTCAGTTCTTGTTGCAATTGACGCGCGGTGCGGGTCAGTTTGTTGATCGTTTCGACCATGTGCACTGGAATACGGATGGTTCTGGCTTGGTCGGCAATCGCGCGGTTGATCGCTTGACGAATCCACCATGTTGCGTAGGTCGAGAACTTGTAACGGCGCTTGTACTCGAACTTTTCAACGGCACGAATCAGTCCTTGGTTGCCTTCTTGAATCAAATCCAGGAAGCTCATGCCGCGTCCAGTGTATTTTTTGGCAATGCTGACCACAAGACGCAAATTGGCTTCAATCAAATGCTGACGTGCGGCGTCACCGTCTTGTCCCTTACGAACAAGTCCGCGCCGTGAGCGTTCCTCGAGATCATCGGGGGCGGCTGCCAGGTCTTTTTTGGCTTCCTCGCCTTCTTCGACGCGCCTTGCAAGGTCAATTTCTTCCTCGAGCGTCAACAATGAAACCCGCCCGATCTCGTGGAGGTATTGGCGCACTGGGTCGTTGGTGGTGAGACGGGCGCTCTCTTCGGCGAAGCGGTTTTCGGTGTCCTCTTCGCTCTCCTCGTCGCTGTTACCGTCGAGGTCTTCCTCAATCTCGAGTTCTTCCTCTTCGGCAAGGTCTTCCATGACAATGCCTTCGGCTTGAAGGTAGAGCATCAAGTCGTCGAACTCGTCGGTTTCGTCTGGATTCATGCCCAGTTCGATCAAGGCTTTGCTCAGGGCGTCTGTGGCATCGGCGGTGTTTAATAATCCTTCGCGTTTGCCTTTGCTGACCAAAGCTTTAATTGCGGCAGTATCTTTCCAGGGACGCTCGGATTTGCCAGCGCTTTTGCCGCCAACCGATTCGGGTTTGCCCGCTTTGGTTTTGCCGCTGTCGAGTTTGGCAAGTTTGCTGCCTGCTGCCGCTTTGGCGGGTTTGGAGTCAGAACGAATGGTTTTGACGGGTTCGACGGGTTTGGCAGGCGCTTTTGGCGCTTTTTTGGTGACTGGTTTTGCCTCGGCTTTGGGCGCAGCTTTGCTTGGTTTGGCTTCGGCTTTGATCGAGTCTTTGACAGGGCTTGTTTTAACCGTGCTGGCTTTGACCGTGCTGGCTTTGACCGTGCTGGCTTCAATTTTGCTGGCAGGTTTTGCCGCAGCTTTGGCGGTGGGTTTTCCGGCGATTCGAGCTACTGGTTTTGATGGTTTGGCAACAGTCATGGTTTTGGGTTTCTCAGTGGACTTAGGGGTTGGTTTGGCGGGGGTCACAACGGCTTTTTTAGCGGTGCTTTTGCTTTTTACGGCTGGCTTTTTGCTGGAAGCAACCGATTTGGCACTTTCTTGTTTTGAAACGGCGCTAGGGGAGGGTTTTGCGCCTTTTTGACTGCTCGCACTCGAGACAGCTTTGCTTTTTGAAGTCAAACTCGAGACAGCTTTGGCTGATTTTGCTGGTATTGCTGTGGTGCGTTTTGCGCTCAACGGATACCCCTCCCTTAAACCTGAACAACTCGTTCTGCCTGCCGTGTTTTGAAGTAGAGTGCGTGGTTTTGCGGTAGACTTACGTGCAATCACGAAATGACAGCTTAACATGCCTTGACTCACGAAAAAATGGGCTGGGAAGTATGAGCTTCCAGCCGAATCTTGAATTTGCTTTAGACCCTGAGTATCTCAAGACCAAAGGATGATAACTGTAGTCAGGAATTGGGTTTGTGTCAAGAGGGGGATTTCATGGTTCGTCAAATCGCATTTGTTTCCAGTGAGGTTCAGCCGTATTCCAAATCTGGTGGTTTGGCTGACGTCGCGGGCGCTTTGCCCATGTCCTTGGCAAAACTTGGTCTAGAAATCAAAGTGTTTAGCCCGTGGTACTCGAGTTTAAAAGCCAAACCTGATTTGATCGGGACTTTGGATTTGTCTTGGCTGGGTCAAACCTTGCGCATCGGCAGGGTTCAAAATCAGGGCGTCGATTTTGTCTTTTTGGGATTGCCCGCCTTTGAGCGAGGCTCGTATTACGGTTATGGTGACGATGTCGAGCGTTTTACCGGATTTTGCCGCGCTTTGCAGCCGGTGCTCGAAAAACTCGAGTTTGCCCCCGACGTGATCCACCTGAACGATTGGCAGACGGGTTTGATTGCGCCGCTTGTCACCCACAGCAGCCTGAAAGCGAGGTTGGTGTTTTCAATTCATAACCTTGCTTACCAGGGGCGCTGGAACATTCCCGAAGTGCTGACATGGTCAGGATTGCCGCCCGAGGTCGCGGGGCAGGAGGGACTCGAGTATTTTGGCGACGCCAGTTGTGCCAAGGCGGGATTGGCATTTTCGCACGCCATCACCACCGTGTCCCCAACCTATGCGCTCGAGATTCAAACCCCTGAATACGGCGAAGGGCTAGACGGTTTTTTGCGTTCCAGGGGCGTCACGGGCATTTTGAACGGCATTGACACCGATTACTGGAATCCGAGTACCGACCAATACCTCGAGCACCGTTACAGCAATTTAGAAGCCAAATCGGCGGCTCGAGATTCGTTATGCCAAGAATTGGGGCTTGATTCGTCAAGACCAATCCTGGGTATGGTCACAAGGTTGACCGACCAAAAAGGACTGGATTTGGTGCTGCCCGCGCTGCAAGAGATTGTCAAGGAGTGGAATTTGGTGGTTCTCGGCTCTGGCGAAGCCCATTACCAAAACGCGCTCGAGGCACTGAAAAACCAAATGCCCAACCAGGTCGCCTTCAGCGATCAATTTGATGAACCCTTCGCTCACCGAATTTACGCGGGCGCAGATGCCTTTTTAATGCCGAGCCGTTTCGAGCCGTGCGGCTTGTCGCAATTGATCTCGATGCGTTACGGCACAGTCCCAATCGTGCGGTACACTGGAGGACTGATTGACACCGTGCCAGAATCTCGAGGCTACGGCTTTCACCACTACCAAAGCACCGCCATGCTCGAGGCGTTAACAAACGCCAGACGCGACTGGCAATCTGAGACCTGGCGACACAAAGCGCGTGCGGGCATGAACCTCAACGTCGGTTGGGATGCCGCCGCGCTCGAGTACAGAGCTTTGTACGCCAAATTGTTGCTTGTGTCTTAAAACTTTGGTTGCCTGTGCGTTATTCGCACATCGTAACCCATTCGAGACGTTATAATTCAAACAGATGAGTGCACCAGTGACCACTTCACCCCTTGAAATTGCTGGACTTTCTCATCCAGGTCAAGTGCGGTCGTTAAATGAAGACACTTGGGCAACCGCCAGCGTCTCTGCCGGCGAGGTCATGATTGTGGCAGATGGCATGGGTGGACACCGTACCGGTGAGGTCGCCAGTCAAATGGCAACCCAAACCCTGGTCGAAGCCATGAGCGAAAACCGTCAAGTGCCGCCGGACGGCTTGCCTCGCGCCCTACAACGCGCCAATTTGGCGGTGTACCAGCACGCCAGCAAGCGCAGTGAATCCAGGGGCATGGGCACCACCATGACCGCCCTAGTAGTGGACGGCAATGCCGCGATTGTCGGACACGTCGGCGACTCGAGGGCGTACCTGATTCGAGGCAATCAAATTCAGCAACTGACCCGCGATCACTCCTGGGTGGCAGAACGCGTGCGCCAGGGTGTGATCACCGAAGATGAAGCCCGCAATCACCGTTGGCGCAACGTCATCACCAATGCGCTCGGCTCAAGACCCCAACTGCGTCTTGATCTGTTTGGTATTGAATTGCGCGAGAACGACACCATTTTATTGTGCTCCGACGGTCTTTCGAACATGCTGACCGACGATATGATTCTGGGCATGGTGCAAAAAAACCAGAATGACCCTGCCGAGGTCGTTGCCCAAAAATTAATTGATGCCGCCAATGCCAACGGTGGACCCGACAACATTACGGTGGTGCTGACCCGCGTCAAGAAACTCGGGAAACGCAGCAAAAACTATCCACTGCCTCAACTCGGACGCGAACCCGCAATGGCAGTCGCCGATCTCGAGCATGATCCCAAGCACACGATCATCCTCGAGCCGACCCGACCCGTTTCGCCGCTTCGCAAGTACATCGTCCCAATTGTGATCGTGCTGTATGTTGTGGTTTTTATCTTGTTGTTGCGTTTCAAACGGTAGAGAATGTTCTAAATCGTACCTCGAGCGTCATCTTAAGTCACAATTTAAAAGTTTCCAAATTCCTCCTGAATGGTTGACGCGTGTTTGACTGCCTCAAGCTTGAGTCTGAATTTCACCGAGATCAAAAAAAGAACAGACTTTAGGTCTGCTCTTTGCTAATCGCTATTCGCTCTCAAGCTTGGGCTTTTGGCGTTACACCCTCGAGCGTCGCGTAATCGTCTTGGAAATGTACCAATACGCCACCAAAAATCG
>JANMUC010000167.1:0-7164 GCA_031391225.1 Deinococcales bacterium | reverse complement strand
TACCCAGGGCGCATCAGGAAACCATTGCTTTGCTGGTCGCCGAAGAAAACCGTTGCCCGTGGTGCATCGAAGCCCACAAACTGGCACTTCATACCCAACAACTTAATCCAGAAATTGTGGCATGGTTTAAGTCCAACCCCAACCCGCTCGAGAATTCTGGCATTGATGGATTCAACCACAATGCCGTGATTGCCCACCGTGCAGCCGTCATCCTCTGGCAGTACATCAACCGCATGACAAACGTGCTGCTGGTCGAAAGTGCCTGGCAAAATTTTGGCGGTTTGCGCGAACCGCTGACTCGAGTCATGGGACACGTTTTTGCTGCGTTTTTCTTGCACCGAAATTATGCCCCTGGGCGCTCGCTCGAGTTCATTGCGGATGCAGCCTTGCCAGTACATCTTGCCTGGGCAAACTCACATCACAACATTGCTACCGCACTTGCCTATTTTCATCAACAGATCAACCAACTGGCGCAGGGCATTATTCCCAGCCCAGTGCAACAGTTTGTGCTCGAGTATGTCCATCAGCATCGCGGGCAGAATATGGGATTGTCGCGCAGTTGGGCAGATGATGCAGTACAGTCGCTCAAGTCTGGACAGCGACTCATTGCCAAAGTGTTGTTGTTGACTGCCTTGGCTTCTTATCAAATTGATGATGATTTGATGTTGCAAGTGCGTCAAATTTTCCCTCAAGATTCGGATTTGCTTGCCTTACTTGCTTGGGGAAGCTATGCAATAAATAATCATCTCGAGCAATTCGGTGCATAATTTCAATTTGCAAGTAGCCTTGCAGTCATATCTCGAGTGACGGTTTCCAGCGGGGCACGGTCTTGGTTGCTGAACAAAATAATGGTCAGTTTTTTGTTTGGGTATTTCACGAATACCGTGCGATACCCAGGCAACTCGCCCGTGTGGATATAGCGCCTTCTTTCAAAACGATTGTCAATAAACCAGCCGTAACCATAACCGCCCAAACCAGGAGAAAACCCCTCGCGCATTTCTCGAGCATCCAGCAACACGCTCCAATGGTACAAATCGTCCAAGGTGCTGACCAGTGCGGCATCCCCTGCTGGTGGCGTGAGTGCCAGTTGCGGAACTGGTTTCCAGTTTTTGGTGTAGCCACTCGAGATTCCCTTCATTCCAGCCTCGAACATTTTTGTGGTGTTCAAACCCGCAGGCTCGAGCACCAGTTTTTGCATGGCTTGGTTGAACGGCATTTGTGCGACCTTCTCAACAATGCTCGAGAGCAGCACATAACCCGTGTTGGAGTAGCGAAATTTCGTTCCAGGTTTAAACTCGAGTTTGTCTTTTCGGGCTTGTACCAAGATTTTTTCGGTGGCATCGTTTCGCGTCATAAACTCGAGATAGGCTTTTGAGTACAAGCCAAGTTTCTCTTCATAATCTGGAATGCCTGAAGTGTGCCGCAGTAAATGTTGCACGGTGACGGCTTGCCAGGTTTTTGGGCATTGCTCAAGGTACGCGCAAATTGATGTTTCGAGTTTTAAACTGTTTTGATCTCGAAGTTTTAAAACGGTCATTGCCGTGAACATTTTTGAGATTGAAGCCACATGATGCCGTGTCTCAGGCGTAAAGAGAATTCGTTTCTCGAGGTTAGCAAAGCCGTACCCTTTGCGCAATAAAACCTTGCCATCTCGAGCAATTAAAACTGCACCAGAAAACGTTCCAACCTTCATCAAACTCGAGAGCATCAAATCAATCTCGAGGCTGGGATTGTTGGGTGATGCCAAACCGCTCAAGCTCAAAAAAAACAATACGCAAGCCAAAAAGACCTTCATGATTTTTATCTTGGCACACTCGAGCATCAATTGATCTTCGAGTACAAACCTTTAAACCGTTCATAGGCTTGCTCGAGATTTCCGTTTGGTTCTGCCACCAAAGTCGGTGTTGATGCAAATCTCAAAGTATCTTCGCAACTCGAGAACATGCCGCTCGCCACACCTGCCAGCAATGCCGCCCCTTTGGCTGAAGCACTCGAGATTTCGCTGGTGTAAAGCGGACGCTGTAGGGTATCAGCCAGCAATTGCCGCCACAGTTGAATCCTTGTCCCACCGCCTGCAAGCCGCAAGCTTGGTGCTTGGATTCCAGTCTCGAGCAGTGCCTCAAACCCATCACGCACTGCAAACGCCACGCCTTCAAAAGCAGCACGCATCAAATAACCCCTATTGTGTGAAAGTGTCAACCCAATCCACGCCCCTCGAGCATTTGGATTCAGGTGTGGTGTGCGTTCACCCATCAGGTACGGTAAAAAACTCAAACCATTTGAATTCTCAACCGCGAACGCCTCGAGATAAGCCGTTTCCCAATCCAAGCCGAGCATGGCTCGTACCCACTCGAGCGCCAGACCAGCGTTTTGCATTGCTGCCATCGCGTACCAGCCGTTTGGCGTGACGGCGCGGTACAGGTGCGTGCGCAAACTGGTGTCGATGATCGCAGCATCTCGAGGGGCAACAATTTGCGCCCCTGATCCGATCGAAAGTTGTACCACTCCAGGTTGCACAATGCCACTGCCAAACATCGCCATTGGCGTGTCGCCACCACCCATTGCGACAGGAATTCCAGCCCTTAAACCCAGTTGATTTGCTGCCTTGCTCGAGAGCGTCCCAGCAATTTCACTCGAGCCTCGTAATGGTGCAAATAATCTCTGGGGCAACTCGAGGGAATCCATCACATCAAACGCCCAAGCATCACGCTCGAGGTCGTAAAGCAGTGTGCCGCTGGCGTCTGAAGGCTCAGCAAAAGCTTGTCCGGTCAGTTGAAATCGCAGCCAGTCTTTGGGTTGAAATGCCCAATGCGCATTTTTCAAAAGTTCTGGTTCGTGGTGTTTAAGCCACAATAAACTTGCACCCGCCATGCCTGTGACGAGCGGATTCGCAAGGCGTTGCAGGGTTTCAGGCTCGAGACTCTTATATTGTTGAAGCTCAGTGTTTGAACGTGTGTCAGCCCATAAAATTGCATTTCGCAAGGCTTGACCGTTTGCGTCCGACAACACCACGCCGTGCATCTGACCCGAAAAACCAATCGCGCTAATTTCACTGCCATGACCAAGCTCGAGGGTTGCCTCTAGCGCGGCAGTCCACCAATCGTTGGGATTGGATTCCGCCCAGCCAGGTTGCGGTGAATGAACGCTGTAAGCTCGAGTTGCCTCGGCAACAATTTGAGCGTTTTCATCGAGCAAAATGGCTTTCAGTGATCCCGTTCCTAAATCCAAACCAAGCAGCATCGTTCACCTCAAGAATATTTCGAAATTCAGATCATTCAAAGATAAAATCACTTTTTCTTTTTTGGTGGCGCACAACTGCCGCGCCGAATTAAAGTGCCTGGGAATCGTTTGCGCACCACTTTTTTTAAATCTCGGCTTTGAATCGCGTCAATCACGATTTTGGCGGCGGCAAGCCCCATGTCCTGAATGGGTTGAATAATCACGTCGAGCGGCGGATCGACCAGACTGGTCCAAGAATAATCGTCGAAAGTTAAAAACGAAACATCTTCAGGAATCCGTAATTTCAGTTCCCTGATGGCACGAAACGCACCGGCGGCTTCGTTACCGGTCATCGAAAAAATGGCGGTGGGTGGCTCGGGCAATCGCAGCAACTGGAGCGTCAAACTGTACGCTCCCTCTTCGCTTAAGGTTGCGCCGTGTTGATAAGCTTTGGGCAGGCGCAAGCCAAGAGATTTCATGACGTTTGGAAAAGCTTTGCCGCGTTCATCTTGCAGTTTTTCGGCGTCAAACACGGTCAATGCGGCAATGCGCTTGTGACCCAAGTCGTGCAGGTAACGTACGCCCATATCGACGCATTCGGCATTTTCCAGGAGCACGTGCCCGAATGGACTGTCCGCCAAAAAGTGATCAATCTCGAGAATATACGTGCCCTGCTCGTGAAGGCGCTTTAAATACTCGAGGTTGCCCGAACCGAAAGCAGAACGCACGATCAAGCCACTGACGCGATGACCGTGAAACATGCGTAGGTTTTCAAGCTCGAGCTTGCTGTCATATTCGTTGTCGGCAACGATTAAAGCGTAACCTCTGGCGTGAACGGCTTTGGCAACCGTACGGGTTAACTGGGCAAAAAACGGTTCAATGATGTTGCCGACCATCAAGCCGATGGTGTGGCTGTGACCACGCCGCAGTGCTCCTGCGGTGCGATCAGGTTCGTAATTGAGGGCTGTAATGGCTTGTGTGACTCGCTCGAGGGTTGCTTTGGTCAAGAGCTGCGGCTCGTTGATGGCGCGTTTTGCGGTTGTCGCAGAGACCCCAGCTTTTCTGGCAACATCGTGGATGGTGGTCACGTGACCATTCTAACCACAAGGGGCTTTACAAATGTAAGTCCGATCTTGTAGAGTTCTGGACACGTGACCATTTAGAAGATTCTTGAATTCGTGCATTTTGCATGACTCGAGGTGTCCAATTTTTACTTCAATCTCGTTTACAACGAAAATCTCATTTATAACGAAAATGGACACGTGACCATCAACTGATTTTAGGATTAGGTTTCTCGAGGGGGTGAAATCACAAGCAGCACCTAGGATTAAACTGCAAACCGTTTCTAGAACAGCCCTTTCAAGCTAGTTATCAGGAGATCAGATGAAATCAAAAACTTGGATTATTGGTGCGGGCTTGGCAGCAAGCGCAGTGGTTGCCGCAGTCGCAACCGGTGCGATTGCACAAGGACCCGTGACGGTCACGATTGCCACAGTCAACAACTCGGACATGAAAACCATGGAAAGCCTGACTTCGGTCTTTGAAGCCGCCAATCCAGACATCAAACTGAAGTGGAATGTGTTGCCAGAGAACGAATTGCGCCAAAAAGTCACCACCGACATTGCCACGGGTGCAGGCAGCTACGATGTTGCCACCATCGGCACGTACGAAGTGCCAATCTGGGCAAAAAACGGCTGGCTCAACTCGATGGACGCCCTGTTCGACAAGAACACCAGCATCAAAGCCAGCTATGATATAAACGATCTTCTGACACCAGTTCGACTTGGTTTGTCGTACAACAAAGCCCTCTACGCTTTGCCGTTCTACGCCGAATCAAGCATGACGTTTTACAACAAGGCTGCCTTTGCTGCTAACAAGTTGACCATGCCAGTCAAGCCAACCTGGAATCAAGTTCTGGCTTTTGCCGCCAAACTGCACAAACCACAAAATGGTTTTTACGGCATTTGCTTGCGCGGACTTCCGGGCTGGGGCGAGAACATGGCAGTCTTCTCAACCATGGTCAACACCTTCGGTGGACGCTGGTTTGACCAATCATGGAACGCCACCATTGACACGCCAGCTTGGAAAGCCGCTTTAAACTTTTACGTCAACATCCAAAAGAAGTACGGTGCTCCTGGTTCGACAGGCAACGGCTTCACCGAAAACCTGACCTACATGAGCCAAAACAAGTGCGGCATGTGGATTGACGCCACCGTCGCCGCAGGCTTTTTGAAAGACCCACGCCAATCCAAGATTGTTAGCACCGTCGGTTTTGCCAACGCGCCAACCGGTCCTGGCACGCCAAAAGGCAGCAACTGGCTCTGGTCATGGTCACTGGCAATTCCAAAGTCGAGCAAAGTCGCCGACGCCGCCTTCAAATTTATCACCTGGGCAACCAGCAAGGAATACATCGCCTTGGTCGCCAAGAACAACGGCACATGGGCGAGCGTTCCTCCAGGAACCCGCAAGAGCACCTACGCCAACCCAGAATACCAAAAAGCCGCCGGTGATTTCGCAGACATCACGCTCGACTCGATCAATCGCGCCGACCCAACGAATGCCACCAAAGACCCAGTGCCTTACGTCGGTGTTCAATTCGTTGGCATCCCAGAATTCCAAGCTTTAGGTACACAAGTCGGACAGTACGTTGCAGGTGCACTTGCAGGTCAATACAGCGTGAGCCAAGCACTCAAGCTTGGACAAGCCGCCGCAACCAAAGTGGCAAAAGAGGGCGGTTACAAGAAGTAACGCTTTCGCTCGAGTGACACGATAATCCTCCTCAATGGTCGTGTCACTCGAGCCTTTTCGGGCAGGTTGAAACAGTTTCACCTGCCCAACAGCAATTTGTAAGTCTCGAGATGGCTTTGTTTAAAGCTCGAGTGCCAGTTTTTATTGCCCAAAAAATACGAGATGCACTAATTCCGAGGTCAAACATGACAGCCCAACCCAGCACGAAAAAACCAAATAAATCATCTGGGCGTACCTCGAGATTGCCTGCGCTGTTGCTGTTGCTGCCCGCTTTGGGGTACTTGATTTTAACGACCCAAGTGCCGTTTATCATGACGATTTATTACAGTTTGTTCAGGTATAGTTTGGTCGATCCGTTCAGACGCCCGTTCATTGGACTCGAGAATTACCTAACGCTGTTCACCGACCCGCTCTCGATCCCAGTTTTGGTGAATACTCTCGTGCTGGTTTTAAGCGTGATTGTGTTAACCGTTGTCTTTGGCGCGGGACTGGCATTGTTGTTCAACCGCAAATTTTTTGGTCGCAACCTCGCCAGAACCTTATTCATTGGACCATTTTTTATCATGCCCGTCGTGACCGCGCTGATCTGGAAAAACTCACTGTTCAACCCCGTGTTCGGTTTGTTCGGCGTGGTTTCTCGAGCGTTTGGTTTTGAAGCCATCGACTGGTTGGCGCAGTACCCAATGATCTCGATCATCATGATGGTGACTTGGGAATGGACGCCGTTTGCCATGCTGATTTTGTTGACCAGTCTGCAATCCTTGCCCATCGATCAACTCGAGGCGGCGCGGCTTGACGGCGTCAACAACCTTCAAGAGTTTTGGTACATCATTTTGCCCCACTGGACGCGGGCGTTTGAAGTCGTCGTGCTGCTCGAGGCAATTTTTATTCTGCAAATTTACGGCGAGATTTACATTGCCACCAGCGGCGGTCCTGGCACTGCCACGACCAACTTGCCGTTTTTTATTTTTCAAAAAGCCTTCGGTGAGTACAGCATCGGCATGGCATCGGCGGCGGGTGTGATCGCCGTGATTCTGGCAAACATCGTGACTGCGCTGTTCTTGCGCCTGGTCAACCGCAACGTCAACGTGAAGGAAGTGAAATGATGACTGCCAGCAAAAGCCTCAAACCACGCTCGAGTAACCCGTGGCGCACGTTTCAAAATGTTTCATTGGGCTTGCTGGCATGGGTGATTGC
>JANMUC010000166.1:0-2752 GCA_031391225.1 Deinococcales bacterium | reverse complement strand
TGGTCGTAGGTCAATGCCAACATATCGCCCTGAACAAATTTGGCAGTCGTACTGATGGCATCAACCCGAGCTTGTTCGATTGCAGCACTGTTAAAATCTAAACCCATCACGTTGCCAAAACCTTGTCTGGCGAGTTCGATGCTGTGCCGACCATGCCCGCAAGCCAGATCAAGGATTTTAGCTGAAGGTTGTAACTCGAGCGTATCAACAGCAACTTTGACTTCGCGTTGTGTTAATGCAGCCGACAACGCCAAACCTTCAGTTTTGACATATGTTTTATTGA
Organism: Deinococcales bacterium; assembly: GCA_031391225.1. Taxonomy (GTDB): domain Bacteria; phylum Deinococcota; class Deinococci; order Deinococcales; family JAAFIG01; genus JANXTZ01. The sequence continues at coordinate 2,469 of JANMUC010000166.1, read as the reverse complement.
AAAGTGTTTTCGTCCAATCTGACATGCAGTATTTTGACATTCGGTACAACAATTGTTCAACCTTGCTCGAGAAACCCCAAATACCTGCTTCTCGAGCAACAAAAAAAAATCGGGACTTGCGCCCCAATTCTTAAAGATTTGAATTTAAATACTTGCAGCCGTGGTTGAAACCCATTGATCGTGCTGCTCGAGTTCGGGTGTTTGATACTCCTGACGTGGGTTCTCGGAAATTTCGACCTGTGCTGCTTCGAGTTGTTCCATATTCAATTCCCCTTTCGCCTGCTTTTTGTTGGTGATCCAAGATCACCAAACTTGCAAAGGAGTATACAACAGATAAGAAGCAATTATTTAACATATCTTTGCGTGCTGTTGTACACATCGCATCTCGAGATTGAAATAGATTCTTTAGATGTCAACCATGCTTTTTAAGTCTTCACGTCTCCTACAATCTATTTATTCACTTAATAAACTCATTCTGTGCAAAGCATAGTTGAAGCGTAACTTGAGCACATCACGCTCATATCTGCTGCGCTTGGTCTTGACTCAAAGCTGACAAGCAACGTATACTCTGAGGCGAATTGGCACTCGAGACTCGAGACTGCCAAAACCAATACCAATATTCTTTTAGGAGGAATTATGGCGAAGCACGCATTAAAGCCCCTTGGTGATCGTATCGTGATCGAAGTCGTCGAAGAGAACGAACAGAAGACCAAAGGCGGGTTGTACATTCCAGACACCGCCAAAGAAAAAAGCCAACGCGGCAAAGTTGTCGCCGTTGGATCGGGTCGTACTTTGGACAGCGGCAGCAAAGTTGCCGTCGAAGTCAAAGTTGGCGACGTGGTGTACTTTGCCAAATACGGTGGCACTGAAGTCAACGTCGAAGGCGTGGATTACACCATTCTTTCCGAACGTGACATCCTCGCAGTTATTGGTTAAACCTCGAGCCTAGCGCTTTTGGCTTAACCCTCAATCTTTTAACCCCACTCATATTTGGAGGCAATACATCATGGCAAAAACCCTGACATTCGATGAAAATGCACGTCGCGCCCTCGAGCGCGGTGTCAACGCGGTAGCAAACGCCGTAAAAGTGACCCTTGGACCAAAGGGACGTAACGTGGTGCTCGAGAAGAAATTCGGCAGCCCTACCATCACCAAAGACGGCGTGACCGTCGCCAAAGAGGTCGAACTCGAGGATCGTATCGAGAACATCGGCGCAAAATTGCTGATCGAGATTGCTTCAAAAACCAACGACATCACGGGCGACGGTACAACCACCGCCACCGTTTTGGGTCAAGCAATCGTCCGCGAAGGCTTGCGTAACGTTGTAGCTGGCGCAAACCCACTCGCCCTCAAGCGCGGCATTGACAAGGCTGTCGAATCCGCTGTCGAAGCCATCAAAGACATTTCGGTTCCGGTCAATGACCGCAAAAGCATCGAAGAGGTCGCCAGCATTTCGGCAAACGAACCAGCCATCGGAAAGCAAATCGCCGATGCCATGGAACGCGTTGGCAAAGAAGGCGTTATCACCATCGAAGAGAGCAAAACACTCGATACCGAAGTTGATGTCGTCGAAGGTATGCAGTTTGACAAGGGTTACTCCAGCCCGTACTTCATCACCGAAACAGACGTGATGGAAGCCGTGCTCGAAGACCCTTACATCCTGATTGTCGAAAAGAAAATCAGCAACCTCAAAGAACTCCTGCCAGTCCTCGAGCCAGTCGTGCAAACAGGCAAACCACTCTTGATTATCTCCGAAGATGTCGAAGGCGAAGCCCTGGCAACCCTGGTGGTCAACAAGCTCCGTGGCACGGTCAAAGTGGCAGCCGTCAAAGCCCCAGGCTTTGGTGACCGCCGCAAAGAAATGCTCAAAGACATCGCAGCCGTGACCGGCGGCGAAGTGATTTCCGAGGAGATGGGTTACAAACTCGAGAATGCCACGATGAGCATGCTCGGACATGCCAAACGCGTTCGCATCACCAAAGACGACACGACCATCATTGATGGCGGTGGCAAAAAAGACGAAATTGACGCTCGAGTCAACGCCATCAAACGCGAACTCGAGGGTACAGATTCTGATTACGCCAAAGAAAAACTCCAAGAGCGCCTTGCCAAACTCGCGGGTGGCGTTGCTGTGATTCGCGTCGGTGCAGCCACCGAAACCGAATTGAAAGAGAAAAAGCACCGTTACGAAGACGCACTCTCGACCGCACGTGCTGCCGTCGAAGAGGGCATGGTCCCCGGCGGCGGAACAACCCTCTTGCGTGCGATTGCCGCCGTCAAGAAAACAGCCGCCAAACTCGAGGGTGACGAAGCCACAGGCGCTCGCATCATCGTTCGTGCGCTCGAAGAGCCAGCCCGTCAAATTGCGATCAACGCAGGCTTTGAAGGCAGCGTTGTGGTCAACGCCGTGCTCGAGAACAAGAGCAAGAACTTCGGTTTCAACGCCGAAACGGGCGAGTACGGCGACAT
>JANMUC010000152.1:0-1055 GCA_031391225.1 Deinococcales bacterium | reverse complement strand
TCGAGCAAACAAATCAAACTGCGGCTCAGGCGTGCGCAGTTGAAGCCAAAATCGTTCTTGAAACCCTCGGAGGTTAACATCAGAAAACGAAAAAACATTTTGTTTGAAGCTCGAGCCTGATGCGCAACCTTTCGATTCGTGGGCGGGTGGCGTTCGCGGCGGCATGTGTCGAGATTGCAATCCAGCATTTTGAAGTTTTTGAAGCTCGAGATTTTCTGGAAACGCTTTGGAGTTTTTGCAATGAGGAGAATTTGCTCGAGTGGGAATCCAGAATTCAGGTGCTTCACCCGATTCACTGGCAGGAAAAAGCACTCTTGCATTTAAACTCGAGTCTGCAAACCGCGTTTCAAGAGTTGTTTGCGAACACCGTCGCGGTTGGAACGCGAAACTTGTATTCTGATTACTTAAGCTTGGAGACCGAAGAATCACTGGCAGATGTTGTGCGAGACATGCAAGCGTTGAATCTCGAGTTGCCAAACCTCGAGTTGTTCGGGTTTTCGAGCGCATCTGAAGCCAAAGGTTGGGGCACACCGTTTGACCCGAACGAATTGCGGGCAAGTTTGAAAAGAGGAAATCTATGAGCAAAGCAAAACTGAAGTACGGCATGGTCGGTGGTGGGCGCGATGCGTTTATTGGCGCGGTTCACCGCATGGCAATGGCGCTTGATGGGCATTATGAAATGGTGGCGGGCGCACTCTCGAGCACGCCCGAAAAGGCGCTGGCGAGCGGTGAGGATTTGGGATTGGCTGCCGACCGAAATTACCCGACCTGGCAGGCGATGCTCGAGGGAGAACTGAAACTTCCAGCCTCGGAACGGATTGATCTGGTCGTGATCGTCACGCCAAACCATGTGCATTATCCTGTGGCGAAAGCGTTTGCCGAGGCGGGTTTTCATGTGGTCAGCGACAAACCACTGGTGCACACGCTCGAGCAAGCCAAGGATTTGGTCAGCACGGTGCAAAAATCGGGTGTGGTCTTTGGGGTCACGTACAATTACACGGGTTATCCGATGGTGCGTCATGCCACCATTTCATAATGCCCATCAAGCGCCATTG
>JANMUC010000128.1:0-1226 GCA_031391225.1 Deinococcales bacterium | reverse complement strand
GAGGATGGTGTTGAATATTTTGTCGTTGGATGCGGATAAAACAGTGTCTGTTCGACGTAAACGAGTTCGTGCGGCTCGAGATAGTGATTACGCATTAAGGTTACTAGGCTTTCATGTTTCTCACTAGTGCGTTTGCCCTATCGAGACGCTTGGTGTTTACGTTCAAAAGCAAACCGTCGAATTTACCGATTTTGGTTATGGTTCAACCGTCAGCCTCGGATTGTTTGCGTTGTCCTTGGTGATCACCGTAATTTACCTGCGGTTTATCCGTCCGGAGGAATCATGAATTCTCAGGTGCGTGACAAGACCATCTGGCAAAAAATCATGATTGTGGTTGCGCTGATTGTGCTCGTGGTGAACGGTGTGTACCCGCTCGTCTGGATTTTTCTGACCAGCATCAAAAACGAACTCGAGTTAACCCAAGTGCCAATCACGTATTTTCCACAAACGCCAAATTTTGGCAATTACGCCCAGGTTTTTCAGGCGCAACCCTTCGCGCGGTTTTTCTTGAATTCGCTGGTGATCTCGAGCTTGTCCACCATTTTGTGCGTGACGATTGCCGCCTTTGCCGCCTATGCCTTGGCACGATTAAGGTTGCGATATCGCCGCATCATCAGCATTATTATTGTCGCAGCCAGCATGTTTCCAATTGTCAGTTTAATCGTGCCACTGTTTCAAATCATGCGCGGCTTTGGCTGGCTCAACACCTACTGGTCTCTCGTTATCCCATATGCCACCTTCAGCCTGCCGATCAGCACTCTGGTCTTGACCGCATTTTTCCAAGGCATTCCCGAAGACCTCGAGAGTGCCGCCATGATCGACGGTTGCTCGAGGTTCGGGGCGTTGTGGCGGATTATTGTGCCGTTGGCTGCGCCTGGCGTGGTGACCGCAGCGATTTTGGCGTTCGTCAATTCCTGGAACGAATTTTTGCTGGCACTGACCTTTAACAGTGCGCCAGACATGAAAACCGTGCCTGTCGGCGTGATGCTCTATCAGGGCGAGTTTACCTTTCCGTGGCCACTGATCAGTGCCGCCATCATCATCACCATCATCCCAATTGTTGTTTTAATTCTGGTGTTCCAACGCCGCATCATCAGTGGTTTAACGGCTGGCGGCGTGAAAGGATAGGGGAGACTCGAGCATGAATGAACCCGATTTTCTTTGGTTTTGCATCCTTCAAAACGACGGCGAATACCTTGGCACAAAAGAACTCCCGCCGCGCAAAC
>JANMUC010000073.1:0-14968 GCA_031391225.1 Deinococcales bacterium | reverse complement strand
ACGAGCAAGAAGCGATCCCGCCCGTCAGCGACCATGCCCGCTAGGTGCATTTTATGGTCAAGAAGGTGCTTCTTGGGATCAAGAAGCTGCGTTTTATGGTCAGACTTTGTTGGCGAATTCAAAATATGCGTTTTTTTTGGGTAATAAAGTATTAAACCCAATCCAAAACGTAAAATCCGTAAGTACAAGGGCGCTGTAGGGGCGCTGCTTGCTGCGCCCTTCCCACAAAATTGGAATGTTAGTCGATTGCAGTTCACAAAAACCGAATTCACCAACAGAGTCTGGTCAAGAAGCGGTTTTCATAAGAGTGAGAGCGCGGAGCGACCCAAGCCCGTGAGCGATCCTGCCCGAAGGTGCATGTTTAGGATCAAGACAGGTGCTGCTTTAAGGGTCAAGAAGCGACCCAAGCCCGTAAGGTGCTGCTTTAAGGGTCAAGAAGCGCGTCAACGGATATGAAAACCGCTGTAGAACACTCGAGTTTCCAATCTTGGTTTGACCTGGCATGAATTCAGTTCATCACAATTCAACGACCTTCCCTACACAGTGTTCATCGCTAGAGATCGAGGAGGTTCAACATGCGTGAAGCAAAACTTTTGGGCAAACAATACTTGCGGCGCAGCAAGAAAAGATTTTTGGAAGGCACTCGAGCCAGTTCACCGTTCGAGGCAGTCACGCAAGGCGTCAGAACCCTTAAACAATGGGCAGACGTTCTGAACTTCGAGCGCGAACTCGAGATCGAGCGATTGAGTTCAAAACGGCAAACTCGAGAAAATCTTATGGCTCAACATCATTTGTCTGTTAGAACTCGAGCTTGAGGGTCCAACGTGAATTTCACACTCAAAGCGGTGAACGGCATCTACCTTTAGTTGCTGTTCACCGCTTTTCTGCGTTTCTCGAGTTTCATTTTAAGCCAGGCAATCAACGACTCGAACGTTTCGGGTTGCGGATGCTCGAGCTGCATTTTTAAGGCTCGCTCGAGCATGATTTTGCGGTGCGCGGTCAAGGTCATGGGCGGAGTTGAAGCCGCATCTCGAGTTGCTGAAGACCAACAGGATTTTCAATACTGGTTTCAAACATAAAACCAAATTGTTCAAAAAACCCGCTCACGGCTGGAGGCGTATTCAGAATGACGTTGCGAACGATGGCGGTGTCTTTCAACCAATTCAGACGGTACTCGAGAAGCGCAGAACCAATGCCAGTGCGGTGGTAGGCTCGAGCGACCATGCCCCAGTTTAGGCTGGCGAGAATTGCACCTGGAAAAATGTAAATTCCGCCGCAGGCGATCAAGTGCTTGCTGTGATTCTCGAGCACAAAAAACGTGTGACCTGGGCTGTCAATCTCGTCGAGGTAATCGGTGAAATCATCTCGGGTTTCGGGTGGGAAGAATCCTGGAATGTTGGAATCGAGCACCCTGAGACACGCCAGGCGGTCTTTTCGGGTGTATTCTCGGATTTCCATAGGCTCTAGCGTACCAAGCTTGAACCCTTAACGTGCAAGAATCACGTTATGCTAAATTCGTGAAAAAATTCTTACTGATTGGGTTTCTTGGTTTATCGTTGGCTCAAGCTGGGGACATCGCGCATTTTGATTTGATTGGGTTCTCAAAGAGCGGCGCGTATGTCGCGTTTGGTCAAGCGGCGATTGGTGATGGCACTGGCTTTCCGTATGCGGGCATTGATGTGATTGATGTTGCCAAGAACACCTTGGTCGCCAGTGCCAATGTAGACACTCAAGCCTTTAACTCGAGCACAGCAGCGGTGCGTTCGGCGGTGCTGACCAAGGTTGCACCGATGTTAAAAAAGTACGGGATTAAAACGGGCAATCAAGGTCGTTTTGTGGCGGGAGCTTTGGGTGGCGCTCAGGGCGCTGTGTTGGACAACACGCTCGAGTTTAACGCCAAGGGCACTGCGTATCGTCTCGAGCTTTCAATGCGTGATGGCGGGGCAGAGACAGACTGTGACGGTCACGCACCGCAACTCTTGAAAGTAACCTTGGCTGGGAAAACCACCAAGGTTGTGCAAAACGATAGCAAACTGCCCACGAGCCGTCGTTGCGCCTCAGATTACAGAATGCACAGCGTTTTCGTGTCCAACTCGAGCATGGTGTTGTTTATTTCGGTCAGTTCAGACGGTTTTGAAGGTTCGAACATTAAGTTTATGGCGGTGACGGCTAAACTGTAATTATTTTGGGAAAATTGGCAGGTTGAGAGCGCTGAGGCTCGAGTAGCTCACTTTCCAACCCGTTTTTTTGTCTGCCACCAGTTGAGCGTTGCCTGTTCTGGCGACGCTCAAACCATTTTTGAGAGTGATATTGAGTTTGAAATTCACTTTGGCGCTATTGCCTGAAACGTTACCAGTCACGCTTGGCAGGCTGAAACCTTTCAGTGGGTCGCTCGAGATCAGGGCGCGAAGTGATACTGGGGCATTCTGAATGAATTGCAACGTCCAGTTTGGATCGGCACACTTCATGCCTTCAAAGACTTGCTTGAAGGCGTTGGCGGCGGTACTGGCATTTTGGGCTGGAGTCACCGAAGTTTCTCCAGAGATTTGGTTGATGGCTTCCGTCGCCCAGTGACAACTTGGCACGTCCACGAAAGCAGTTTGAGCAGTAATTTGTGTGCCAAGACCGCCAAAAACCAACATGCTCGAGATACCAAAGAACGCCAGTTTATTTCGCATAAAACCTCCAAGAACGCTCGAGCCGTCGAATTTTTAGAGCATAGTCCTTGAATCCGAAAATGGCTGTGTCGCGGGTCACTCAAATCGAATTGGAACTTTACATTGAAAACCAGACTCAAACCTGGGTATACTCCGAATTCGTAGGTGCTCGAGGTCTTTTATGGCAATCATTCGTTTTACCCGTCAACGTCAAGCCGTGCTCGAGGTGGTGCAAGCCTCTCGGGAGCACCCTGATGCTGCCCGCGTGTTTGAAACCGTGCGTGAAACCGTGCCGAACATTTCACTCGGGACGGTTTACAGGTCGCTCGAGGCACTGGCACTGGAAGGGCATTTGATTCGGATTCAACAACCTGGGCAAGCCACGCGTTACGACGCCAGGTTAGACGGGCATTACCATTTTATTTGTGGCTCTTGCGGCGAGGTTTTTGACGTGATGCTCGAGCTTCCCGATTTGAGCAGTCCGGCTTCAAAAGCATTACTTGGTTTTAAAGTCCAGAAAACCAAAGTCGAATTTCTTGGTGTTTGTCAATCCTGTCAGAAGAATTAATCCTTCATGCTTGATGTGAATACCATCATTCAAGCGTATAAAGAGGGTTATTTCTTGATGGACAACGGCGAGGGTTTGGGTTGGTACTCGAGCCGTCGCCATGCTTTAATTCCATTGGACGAACGCTTTCACGTACCGACCAGCCTGCGCCGAGCGCTGAACTCTGGACGTTTTGAAACCCGCATCAATTCTGATTTTATCGGCGTGGTGAACGGTTGCGCCGCCCGTTCGGAAACCTGGATCACCCCCGAACTTAAACAGATTTACCTCGAGTTAAACCGTGCCGGTTTTGCCTTTAGTTTTGAAACGTGGCTGAATGGCGAACTGGCAGCGGGTATTTTGGGCATTGTGATCGGCGGGGCGTTCATTGGCGAAACCATGTTTTACAATGTTCCAGAAGCCTCCAAAGTCGCAATGGTGAGGTTGGTCGAGCATCTTCGCGCTCGAGATTTCCTGTTGTTCGACGCGCAAATTCAAAATCCGCACCTCGAGCGTTTTGGGGCGTTTGAAATTCGGGAGCGGGAGTACAAACCGCTGCTCGAGAAAGCGATTCGGATGCCCGTCACTTTTACTGCCGCATTCGAGATGCGGTAATGGTTTGGTAATTGATCAGGCTCAAACTCTGGCTTGAAAGGAAGTGAGCTTTATGACCAATGCTCAACCGATGACGACCGATTTCAATCAAATCCCAGAACCCAATGTGACACGATTCTTGTTTGCCGATACAAGACTCGCGCCGCTCTGGACACTCGTTCGTTTGTATGTGGGTTACGAATGGCTGACGGCTGGCTGGGGGAAGCTGACCAACCCTGCTGGCGTTTGGGTCGGGGACAAAGCTGGCGCTGCGATCACAGGTTTCTTGAATGGCTCGCTTGGCAAAACCACGGGCGCTCATCCTGACGTGCAAGGCTTTTACGCGTGGTTTATTCAAAACATTGCCTTGCCAAACGCGGCGTTATTGAGTTACATGGTGACTTTTGGCGAGATTCTGGTCGGCATCGCCTTGATTCTTGGTTTGTTCACCGGCATTGCCGCGTTCTTTGGTGGCTTTATGAACGCCAACTTCCTGCTGGCAGGGACAGTCTCGAGCAACCCTGTGCTGTTCGTGCTTGCCACACTTTTGGTCCTGGCTTGGCGCGTTTCGGGATACTGGGGGTTAGACAGGTTCGTGCTGCCGCGATTGGGGGTTCCAGGCGCTCCAGGAACGTTGCTGAAAACCAAAAACCCGTAACAGAAATTCGTTTTGTCTAAAACTCGAGAAACGTGAAAACGTTCCTCGAGTTCTTTTGATTTAAAACGGTAGAATGCCCTTGGTATTAGAAGGAGTTTTTCATGACAACCCAAGGGATTCGTTTTGACAACGGACCAAAATTGTACGCGTTCGAGAATCCATTACCCGAAATTGCCATTGATACCCGCGTGGTGGTGCAATCCAGGCGCGGTTTGGAAGTCGCCACGGTTCGCACCAAGGACAACAGCCCGCAGGCGGTCACGGCTGGACGCATTGAACGCATCGCCACACCCGAAGACCTGAAAGAGCACGCCAAACTCGAGGTGGAAGCGGGCGATCTGAAATGGTTTTTGCGTGCCAAAGCCAGGGAGCGCCGTTTGAACGTCAAAATTATTCTGGTCGAAATCACGTTGGACGGCACGAGTTTAACCGTCAGTTACTCGAGCGAGGAACGCATTGAGCTGCGCGGTTTGGTGCAGGATTTGAACACCAAAACCAGCGCTCAGATTCATTTTCATGCCGTTGGCGCGAGGGATCAAGCCCGAATTATGGGCGTTCTGGGCGTGTGCGGCACCGAAAATTGCTCGAGCCATCACCTGCAAGAGTTCACGCCGGTCACGATCAGAATGTCCAGGGATCAGCAGTTGCCCTTAAACCCAGAAAAGATTTCTGGTCCTTGCGGGCGGTTGCTGTGCTGCTTGCAGTACGAGCATGACATGTATATCGAGCTGCTTAAAGATTTGCCGCGCAAGGGTGCAAAGGTATGCAGTCATAACGACTCGAGCTTGGTGGGTAAAGTTGTGAAGCTCAATCCGTTAAAGGGAACAGTGGACGTGCGCACCGAGGAAGGGCAGTATTTTGAGGCTCGAGGGGATGAGTTAAAGGCAGTGCGGTAAAGGATTTTTGCAGTTTGTGAAGCTCGAGGTGTGGTTGCCTCGAGCTTTTGTTTGGGGGTTGAGAACGTTAGTCTGGATCAGATTGACGGATATCTTCCTGTCTGACGCAGCGAACGAAACCACTTTGGGCAGATATGATCTCATAAAACATCAGTAAAATCTCAGAAGCGTTGCAAAGTGGTACCTCGAGTTGATGAATGGAACTTTTGTTCACTCGATCTCGTAAATGCAAAAGGATTCCAAGGAGATTCATGAAAAAACTTGTACTTGTGTTTAGCAGCCTGCTCCTCAGCGTGTCATTCGCTCAAACCGCCATCGCCCCAAAAACCCTCGAGTTGCTCGATAAAGCCAAAACTGTTCAAGGCGGGCAGGCGCTCGAGAATCTGAAAACCTACCAGGAAAAGGCAACCCTGACTATTTATCAAAATGGGGTTGTGGCTGGCGCTTTGGACGGTCTTTCAATGGTCGATTTTACGAAAGAACTGGTGCGCCTCGAGTTGAGCGCAGCGGGCAATTTGGCTCAGATTATTCAGGTTGACCCAAAGGAATCTTGGACGTGGACCGAGGCTTCGGGCACGGTCAAACTGCCGGCAGCGCAAGCCAAACCGCTTCGAGATTCCTTGTATCAAGGTATTTTTGCTTTGCGTATCGCCACAAATGGGCTTGATGCGGCAAGCAGCAACGGCATGGTCGAATTGCCTGGTGGTATCAAAGGTGAATCCGTCACGATCAGCACAAAAGGTGCAGTCAGCAACCTGGTTTTTGATACCGACGGCACGGTTGTGGGTTCTAAAGACGAGGACACCAATTCGGTGTACGGCGATTTTCGCCTGATTGACGGCATCAAAGTCGCTTTTTCCAGCAAAATTTATCAGGGCGCAGAACTCTCCATCGATACAACAACTTCAACTGTTCTGATCAACCCCACGTTCACCGACAAGACCTTCGCTAAGCCCAAATAAGCCAGTCTCCCCTATCCGCCCTCGAGTTTTGAAACTCGAGGGTTTTTGAATGGTAAACATGAAAAAAATATTCTTTGGTGTTGTTCTTGGCGTTCTCAGTCTGAGCTTGAGCCTTTCAAATGCCGCCACCGTGAGCGCCCAAGATGTCTTTGACGAAGTGAATTACTTTTTGGTTTTGAATTACGGGGGGTTCTCGAGCGCGAACGTGCGAGGCTTTGCGGACAAGTACCAACCAAAACTCGACGCGGCGTGCAAAGACAAAGCGGTTTGCCCAGCCGAAAATGCGTACCCAATCATTGAAACCATGCTCGAGGAGCTGGGTGATAACCACACGCATTTTATTGCTGGTGGGGCAAAGCAAATTTTGGCGTATTTCAGTGGCACAGGCTCGAGCACCAGTTTTGGACTGAACTTGCAGGTTTTAAACGAATCCAGGGTGTTTGTGGGAGATGTGATTGAAGGCTCGAGCGCCGAAAAAGCGGGGTTTAAACGCGGCGATTGGATTTTGGGATTGAACGGCAATGCTCTGACCACGCCAGAAAAATTATTTGAGGCTTGGGCAGTTGCCGAATCGAACAAAAACAGCTCAAAGATTACCGTTTTTCGTCAAGGAAAGACTTTAACCATTCGTCTTGCACCTCAAACCCTGCCCAGCCTTCGCTTACCGAGTTTGACATTGCGCAGTGATGGCGTGGCGGTTTTGAAAGTACCAGGCTTTATTCCAACGCCCAAAGTCGGACAAACGATTCATGCGCTGGTGCTCGAGACGCAAGCCAAAAAAGCCAAAGCGATCATTGTTGACCTCAGAAACAACGGTGGTGGCAAACTCGAGGATGCAATGGCGGGTGTCAGCGCGTTTATTCCGGACGGTTTGGAACGTCGTATGGTCTCCAAACAACCCCTCGCTAATTTTCAAGCGGTTTACAACCAAGGCGGCATCGAACAAGTGATTAATGGGCAAAAACGGCTGACTTACAAAGTGACTCCGGCTGCCAAATGGACTTTACCGATGGCTGTGCTGGTGAATTCCATGAGTGCCTCTGCCGCCGAGTTTTTTGGTTTGGACATTCAAACCGCCAAACGTGGTTTGGTGATTGGTGAACGCACCTACGGCGTTGCCAACACAGCAGTTGCCGGAGTAAAAATTTCTGATGGATCGTTTTTGCTGGTCACAGTCGCAAAAAGTGTTCGCCCTGACGGCACTGTTTTTCCAGAGTTTGTCACGCCAGATATTGCTGTTCAGGATAACCTCGAGCTTTTAAACCGCACTGGGCGCGATGCCGTCCTGGAAAAAGCCCTCGAGACGTTGGGACATTAAACGAGTCGTTAGCACCGTTCAAGCTCGAGTATCATGCTTATTGAGGTTTGGTTTGACCCGAAAGCGCAAAATTGGTTTTTACGGTGGCAGCTTCGACCCGATTCATTGGGGTCATTTGGGGGCTGCCATTGAATTTGGTTATCAACTGGGCTTGGACAAAGTGCTGCTCTCGCCCACTGGCAACCCACCGCACAAAACCCCCAGAACCAGCCCTGAACACCGTTTTGAGATGGTCAAACGCGCCGCACTCGAGTACCCGTTGTTGGAAGCCACGCGCCTCGAGCTTGACTTCCCAGGTCCGCATTACACCGCAAAGACCCTCGAGCGCCTGCATGACCTCGAGCCTGATGCCAAGATTTTTTTGCTGACGGGACGCGACGCGGCATTGTCGCTTGAAACATGGTTTGAACCCGAAACCATTTTGCGGCTTGCCACCCTGGTGGTCGCAGACCGTGAAGATTCAAGCGGTGTTTCTTTAACTGTTACTGAACCAAAATCAGGGATTCAGCCGTATACTTTACAAGCCCTGCCAGCAGGGACACTCGAGCTTCACTGGCTGGGTGTGAACGCCTCGAGCACGATTGTCCGTGCTCGGATTGCCCAAGGAGCACCGATTGAGTATCTCGTCCCAAAAAGCGTTAAACAGTTCATCAGTGAACACCAACTTTACCGAAACTGATATTGAAGGTTCGGATACGATTCAATTCTGGCTCGAGCGGGTGCGCGGCTTGGTCAAACCCGAACGGTTTGAACATGTTCTGCGGGTGGCAGCACTCTCCAAAGACATTGCGCATTCCAACGGCTTGCACGAATTTAAAGCCTACCTGGCAGGAGTCCTTCACGACATCGCCCGGGATTTGTCTGGCGAGGAATTGCTGCGCCTCGCGCCACCAGAATCCGAGATGGACGCCGAGCACCCACTGGCGGTCCATGGACGGGCTGGGCGAGCCATTTTGGAAGGCTTCGGCTTTAACGACACCGAGATTCTGGACGCCGTCGAAGACCACACCACCGCCCCTCGAGAAGACAAATTGCTAAGCATGTGCCTGTACGTTGCCGATGTCACCGAACCAGGACGCGGCGTCAACCATCAGATTCGAGAACTGGCATTCCTAGATTTACCAAAAGCTTTTGCCGAAGCAGTCGCGTGTAAAGTCACATACCTGCAAAAAAAAGGGGTACCCGTTCACCCACGCACCCTTGCCGCCTATGAGCGCCTGAAGCTCGAGGGGCAAATCCCTGAGAATCTTGATTGCGGTGAGTAATAGTTTCACCACAAGCTCATATCCTAAATTATGATGCTGATATTGGGCAGAACGCTCGAGTTTGGCGAAAGAAAAGCATGTTGAAATTGAATTCTAAATTATTTTCCGACTCGAGGAACGCATGAGTTGGCGAAGGGCATTTCAAGTCGGTGGGTTGATGGCAGCTATGTTAAGCTTGGCGTCCTATTACATCGTCGAAGCCAAACCCGAAAAACGCAGCGTAGCAACACCCAACTGGTACACGCCAAGCGGCGATGTTCCGACCTTTAACATGATTATTGCGGGGCGTGACATCTCGTATTGCACCCCAGGTTTTGGTCCAAGCGGTTTGGAAGCCATCCCCTGCGAGGGCGCGGAACGCTACAACGGACGCACCGATTCGATGTTGTTCGTGCGGGTTCAACCAGGGCGCATGGACGTGATTTCAATTCCAAGGGACACGCTGGTCAACGACAAATTTGGTTATCACAAAATGAACGCCAGTTTCGCTTATGGTGGCGACGCTGCGATACTCGAGGCAGGTTTTACGTCACTCAAAGACCCTGGGGCAGAAGAACCATACTTGCAAGGTGGCGTGGCGCAACTGAAAGCCTCGGCAGAATCGCTTCTTGGCGTGGGCATTGACTATTACGTGCTGTTTAATGTCGAACTGGTGCAAAAAGTGATTGATGCTTTGGGTGGCGTGGACGTGAATTTACCCGAAGCCATGAATTATACCGACCGCGCCGCCAACCTTTACATTGACATTCCTGCGGGCAATAGCCATTTAAACGGTAAAAAAACCGTTGAATACTTGCGGTTTCGTAAAGGTGTGGGCAACGATTACGCCCGTATGGACAGGCAAAAAGCAGTGATTGGACAATTGCTGTCTAAAATCAAAAGCCCAGCCGCTTTTGGTTTGCTGCCAACTTTAATATCAGGTTTGCAAAACGATGTTGTGACCAACGTGACCCCAGATTTGGTACAAAAAATGCTGGCTTCCGCCAGGGGTTTAACCCCACATTTTGACACCCTACCAACCACCGAAAACGACGTGCTGGGACAACAAATCATTTCAGGTTCGTACCTCGTTCCCAACATTGAGGAAATCAAAGCCAAACTCGATCCACTGTTAACCCAAGCACCAACCTCGAGTGACCTGGTGTTGCCCACCAACGCCCCGACAGTGGTCAATCAAAGCGGTATTCCTGGTTTGGGTGAAGCAATGGCAGATTACTTGGAGCGCAAAGGCTGGCTCAGCGCCAACGTCATCACCCTCGAGCCTGCCAGTACGCCCACGCAAATCATGCGTCGTGCCTGGGGCGATGCTACAAGCGCCGAATTTTACGCCAAAGTGCTGGGCGTCAGCGTCAGCACGCCGTACCGTTACCCTGATGAAGCAGGCAACATCGTGGTTTTTTTAGGCAAAGATGCGGGCAGCAAATACGCGGCATTGGCGCTCGAGGCGAAGAATTTCGCACCCAAACCTTAAACTCGTGAAATCCTGTTTTTGATTTTTCATTAAACAAACACGTGCTGTAGGGCGCAGCAAGCAGCGCCCCTACTTGTCAGGCTGGAATCGGGTCTGTATACTTATTCATGGGGAACGAGGGCGTTTTTAACGGTTACGCATCAAACGGGTTCTTCGATGAAATGTTCGAGAACACTGGTGTTCCACGCGCACATTACGCTCAGGTGCTCGAGCGACTAGAAGCTTTGGGGCGCAAAGAATTTGAACGCCGACGAACGCTGTCTGATTTAAGCTTTCGCAATCAAGGCATTACCTTTACGGTTTACGGCGATACCGAAGGCACTGAGCGAACCTTTCCGTTTGATCCAGTGCCGCGCATTATTCCCGCGCAAGAATGGGCGCACATCGAGAAAGGTTTGACCCAACGCGTGCTGGCACTGAACGCATTTTTGCGTGATGTATACGGCAAGGGCGAGATTCTGAATGATGGTGTTGTGCCAAGGGAATTGGTTTTAAGTGCCAGTCATTTCCGCCGTGAAGTCCACGGGGTCAACCTGCCGCACGGATTGTACACGCACGTGGTCGGTTCGGATTTGATTCGAGACGAAAACGGCACGTACATGGTGCTCGAGGATAATCTGCGCACGCCTTCTGGCGTCAGTTACCTGCTGGCAAACCGTGTCGCCATGACCCGCACCTTACCGAGTTTGTTTAAAAACCAGGGCGTGCGCCCAGTCCAGCATTACACCACCATGCTGCTCGAGTTGCTGCGGTCACTCGCGCCCAGAAACGTCGAAGAGCCAACGATTGTCGTGCTGACTCCTGGCATGTACAACAGCGCCTATTTCGAACATGCTTTTCTGGCGCAACAAATGGGCGTGGAATTGGTCGAGGGCAGGGATTTGTTTGTCAGTGACGGCAAAGTTTGGATGCGTACCACCAGCGGGCGCGAGCAGGTGGACGTGATTTACCGCCGCGTTGATGACGATTACCTTGACCCATTGGCTTTTAAAGCAGACTCGAGCCTCGGTGTTCCAGGTTTGCTCGAGGCGTACCGCAGTGGGCGCGTGGCACTGGCAAACGCGATTGGCGCGGGCGTGGCGGACGACAAAGCGATTTATGCTTACGTGCCAAAAATGATCGAGTATTATTTATCTGAACGCCCGATCTTGCCCAACGTGCCAACACTGCTTGGCTGGGACAAAGAAGGTTTGGCAGAAATGCTGTCCAGCCCCGAAAAACTGGTCATCAAAGCCGTCGGCGAGGCTGGCGGTTACGGCATGTTGGTCGGGACTGCCTCGAGTAAAACTGAGATTGCCGAGTTCATGAAAAAGGTCGAAGCCAACCCGCGCAATTACATCGGACAACCGACCATCGCCCTCTCGAGACACCCAACGTACTACCCTGATACTGGACAGTTTGAACCCTGCCATGTGGATTTGCGCCCGTACATTTTGGTCGGAGAAAAAATCACGATTGTGCCTGGTGGTTTAACCCGCGTCGCCTTAAAACGCGGCAGTCTGGTCGTGAATTCCAGCCAAGGTGGGGGCAGCAAAGACACCTGGGTGCTCGAGGAAACACACTCGGGGCAAAGTCAATCCCAGTCTCAAAGTCAATCTCAAAGTCAATCGCAAAGCACTGGCGGTGATGATTAATGCTCTCTCGAGTTGCCGAAAATTTATTCTGGATTGCGCGTTACATCGAACGCGCCGAAAATATCGCCCGACTGCTTGATGTCAATTATTACGCCACGCTCGAAGGCGCAGGACTGTTTACGCAACAATGGTCTCCCCTACTGGCGATTACCGGATCACAAGATGAATTCAAAGCCAAAGGCTACCGCGCCGATTCTAGAAATGTCCCAAACTGGCTGGCGTTCGACCTCAGCAATCCCTCGAGTATCCGAAGTTGCATCGCTCAAGCCCGCGAAAACGCCCGCGCCTTACGTGACCGAATCTCGAGCGAAATGTGGGAGTGCATCAACAGCGCGTATCACAAACTTTGCTTTGGCACGGAACACGTACTGCCCAACGACGAATTGCACCAATACTGCGTGACCGTGCGCGACGCCAGCCATTTGTTTTTCGGTATCGCCTTCGCCACCCTGCCCCGCGATCAAGGCTGGCAATTTTTGCAAGCTGGGCAACACCTCGAGCGCGGCGATGCGCTGTTGCGATTGTTGCAAGTCAGGTACAAAAACACGGGCGGACAAGCCGTCGCCGAAGCCCTCGAGAATCACCGTTGGATGGCAGTCCTGAAAACCGCCAGCGCTTACGAAGCCTACCGCAAAAGCAAAGCTCGACTCGAGCCTAGGGGCATCGCAGAATTTTTGCTGCTCGAACCCGACTTTCCGCGTAGCGTCAGGTACTGCGCCGAAACATTATGTGCCTGTCTCGAAGTCATCGCCCAAGCCAACCGCAGCGGCAAACGCGACGCCCTGCGCGAAGTCGGCTGGCTCGCCGCCAAACTCGAGTACGCGCAAATAGACCAGATTTTAGACCTTGAAAACCCGAGTCTCGAGCAACTGCTGGGCGATTTTAACGCGGTGGGTGCGGCAGTCTACCAAGCGTATTTTAGCAATTAGAAATTAGCCTCTACCTCGAGTATCAAAAATCTCAATTCGTATTTTGCCCTCTGCCCTCAGCTCTCAGCCATTCCTCAAGGACTTCTGGTGCGAGCCAACATCCATCACATCACCGAATACCGTTATCCCGAACCCGCCTTTGATTCGTTTAACGAACTGCGCCTCAAACCAATTGAGGACTCGAGGCAGAGTGTCTTGTCTTTTGCATTGCGACTCGAGCCAAGTGTTTTTGTGTACTCGCATCTGGATTATTACGGCACGACCTTGCATCATTTTCACGTGCTCGAGAAACACACGGTGCTCAGAATTGAAACTCGAGCATTGGTGGTCACGCACGCCATGACCCAACCGATTGGGCAACCTGCCAGCGTACTTGAGGCACATAGATTACCAAACATCGAATACCTGACCACAAGCCTCAGAGTTCCGCTCGAGCCTGACTGGGCAAGCATTTTGGGCTGGCACAAACTTGGGGCAGAAGAAGACTACGTGGCTTACCTCGATGGTCTAAACTCGCATTTACACTCGAGATTTACCTATCAATCTGGCGTGACAAAAGTGGACACGCCGCTGCTCGAGTTTGTGCAAGGTGGCATTGGCGTCTGCCAAGATTACGCCCATGCCATGCTTGCCGTCGCACGATCAAACAGCATTCCGGCGCGGTACGTCAGTGGTTATGTTTATGCTGGCAGCGACTTTGTCGGCGCAGAAGCCACCCATGCCTGGCTCGAGTGTCTGATACCAGGGTACGGCTGGCTTGGATTTGACCCGACCAACAACACCCGCATCAACGAATCGCATATTAAAATTGGACATGGACGCGATTACGACGATGTGCCGCCCTTGCGCGGGTTGCGGCGCGGTGGTGGCGTGGAATCGATTGGGGTTGAAGTTTCGGTGGATGTGCAACAGTAAATTGAAAATTGGCAACGTGCTGTAAAACACCTTATTTACCAGGGAGCTGGTAGGTTAAAACAACCACGCCTTTGTCCGTTGTGATGCTGTTGGTCAGTACCAACGTGGTTTCGCTGTCTTCTGAAAAAAGTCGTTTTCCTTTCCCAAGCACGACCGGGTAAACCATCAGTCGGTATTCATCAATCAGATCATGTTTCAACAGTGAACGTACCAACGCACCACTTCCGTAAATCAGAATATGCTGACCAGGTTGCTGTTTGACTTTGCGAAGTTCTTCAATCACATCACCTTGAATTGCCACTGCATTCCATTCGAGTTGAGTCAAGGTTCGCGTCGCAACCAGTTTTGGCAAGGCGTTCATGCGATCAGCGCCCTCCACATCGGGCATCGTGGGCCATGCCTTGGACATTCCATCATAAGTGATCCGTCCAAGGAGCAGAAGATCACTTTCACGATTAAGTTTGTCTTGAATTTTTGCCAATTCATCGCTCCAATACGGCATTGTCCACGCTGGGTCGCTCATCACGCCATCCAAGGTCAGGTATTCTGCTGCAATTATCTTTCTCATATGTTGACTCCTTTGCAAAGTCATGTGGGCTAAACAAATCCCTTTCAGTAACTTTGTACCCAGAGCATAAACATTCCGACAAAAATTGGCTTGTACCGAAACGACACACCCGCAAATTTAGCCTCTCGAGTTCAATTGAAGATTCGCCAATTTCCGTTCCGTAAGCGGAGAGTGTGTCCACGCAACAGCGATACGTGCAGGCGTAAGACCCACAAGTTGTTTTAAAGTTTTGGTTAGGTGCGGTTGATCGGTGAATCCCAAATCGTGAACCACATCAAAAATTGGAGTTCCATGCTCGAGCAAGCCCATCGCTTTTCGAGCGCGTTCAATGTGCTTTACGGTTCTGTACGATAACCCTGTGGCTTGTTGAAAACGGCGCTGCAACGTCCGAGTCGTTAAAGCGGTCGTCTCGAGTTGATCACGCAATATCAGATCAACCACGGGTTCATGACGAATCAAGTTCTGACGAACCAAACGGGCGATGAAATCATTGGCTTCGGCAAAAGTCGGAATGGTACAAGCTTGATCGCCGAGCCAAAAAGATTGATTGGTTG
>JANMUC010000775.1:0-1491 GCA_031391225.1 Deinococcales bacterium | reverse complement strand
GCCCAACCCGAAGCTCGGCTTTTGCCAGTGCAGTTTCTTTGTAACAGACCCGAATGTTGGTGTCGCAAAGGTAAAAATCAATCTCGAGTTTGAGTGGATAAATGCCTGGTTTGGCGGTTTTTGGAACACTGATCTTAAACTCGAGCGGTTTGATGCTCGAGTAATAGACTTCGGGGTCAATGGCGTCTTTCACTCCGGCGGGTAAACCCAGAGAAATGGCTTGTCCAAAAGGGTTGCTGAGTTTGAATGTGGTCGTGCCTTTGCGGTTGAACAGCACGTTTTTAGCGTTTTGAACCTCGAGTTTGAGGGTTGCCACCGAATTTGGTTTGGCGTAGACAATGCCAGTGTTGCTGGCAATCCAACTGCCAGGCGTCGCGGTAGTTGCCACCGTGTTTGGTTTGGCGTACACGATGCCCGTTCTGCCGCTCGAGAGTGTAAACACAATCCCGAGGCTGGCACATAAAACCACCGTGAATATTTTCCAAATCATCTTCACCGTTTCATGATAGCCGAAATTTTAGATTATTGCGTTTTTTCTGCCAGCAACTTCTGAATGTCGGTTTCCAAGCCAGGTATCGCTTTCGGGTAACGGCTCGAGATTTCTCCGGCGTGCGTGCTGCGAATAAAGCCGTTGCGGTCAATGATGTAAAACGTGGGCCAGTATTGATTGTTGTATGCCTTCCAGGTGGCTTCAAAGTTGTCTTGCATGATTGCCCAGGTTACACCGTCTTCTTTCAGGCTGGCGGCGGTTTGCGCCAGGTCTTTGTCAGACTCGAATTCTGGGGTATGAACGCCAACAATCTCCAAACCCTGGTCTTTGTATTTTTTGTACCAGTTTTTCAGGGTCGGCAAACTGTTGTGACAATTGATGCACGAATGTACCCAAATATTAACAATCACGACTTTGCCGCGCAGGTCCTTGATCGAAAGCGGTTTGGAATTAAGCCACTGTCCACCAAGAATAAATTCTGGTGCAAGCTTTTTGCTTTGCTCGAGCGTAACACTCGGTTTTGTGTCGTTCGAGTTTTTCAGCGCAGCGCTTACGCCCAACGTTGTCAGTGCCAGACCTGCCACAATCAAGATTCCAGTTTTCATACTCACCTCGAGACTAGATACGCAGAATGATGGTTTGGGGTTCAGTTTGCAGGGGCGGCAGGGAGCAGAGGCTCGAGATACGGTTTTAGAGCTTTGCACACCGTAAACTGTCAGCATGAAAATTTACACCAAAACGGGCGATGCGGGCGAAACAGGGTTGTACGGCGGCGAACGCGTCAAGAAATTCTCGAAACGCGTCTCGAGTTACGGCACGGTGGACGAAGCCAACAGCGCGATTGGGCTGGCTCGCGCTCACTCGAGCGACAACGAAATTGACGAGGTGCTGGCGCAAATTCAGAACGCGCTTTTTGATGTCGGGGCTGACCTTGCCACGCCGTCAGGTTCAAAATACGAGAAAAACCTGGTGCGCATCGACGCTGCGGATGTTGAACACCT
>JANMUC010000820.1:0-6128 GCA_031391225.1 Deinococcales bacterium | reverse complement strand
TTTGTCCCGTCCAAAACGGCTTGAGCGCCCACCTGCCAGAATTGCCCCAGATATCTGATTCATTTTGACCAGAACACGAACAGCATGGCGAACGCGGCAGGAATCGCTTGAATAAAAAAAATGCGTGGACTGACCGTTAATGCGCCAAAAATTCCTGCGACGATCACGCAAACCAAGAAAAAGATTTTTACGTCAAACCCCGCAGCGCCGAGCAACAATCCCCAAGTCAAACCAGCCGCCAGAAAGCCGTTGTACAACCCTTGATTGGCTGCCATCGCTTTGGTTTGGGTGGCAAAATCGGGCGTCAAGTTAAATGCCCTTCCTGCCATCGGTGATTGCCATAAAAACATCTCGAGGATCAAGAAGAAAGTATGCTCGAGTGCGACGACAACAAGCAAAATGTTTGCGATGACTCCCATGATTTACACCTCGGGCTACAGTTTATACCCAGGGCTGCTCTCATGGTTTTGCAGTCTAATATGGCTATGAAATCAAGCTCGAGAATTCAGTTGTTAAGCCTTGCTAGCGTCTTGGTGGTCTTAATGGCAGTGGCGGTCTTGAACCCACAAAGCGCTTTGGCAGAACAAAAATCTCGAGTCTCGCTGCGTCAAGGCACACCGTTGATCCGTGAACAGAACGGTTTTACAGTCAACGCCAAAATGCGTCTGGACGGTGAAAAACCGATCCTCGAACTGCGGGTTTTACGCGACACTCGACCGTATGCGGGAATTGTTCACACCTATTTTGTAAGCCTTGATTTCAAAAATTTTTACTTTCAATACCCTGAACAAACCCAGCGCGGCAGCTACGAACTCGAGTTGCCGCCCATGTTGGCAGGCACCTACGATTTGATTCTCGAGATTACCGGCGGCGGTGGTCACGAGCACGAAAATCCCGCGTTCGTGCAGGTTTTTCCCGTCGGTCTTGAATTGACCGAGGATATTGGCAATACCGCCTGGTTAAAACGTTTGAGCCTCAAACCAGGGGCGCTCGAGCTTCAGGCGGCTGGAAAGTCTTCTAAATTCGAGTGGAACACCTTACTTGACGCATCACCTGTCGCTTGGGGCGCTTACGACGTGCATCAGTTCATTCTGGCAACCGACTGGTCGTACTTTAAGCACAATCATCCAAATGGCAATAAGCTTGGTTTGGGTTCGGTCAGCTCGAGTTTTGCCTTTCCGAAAGCGGGTCAGTACGCGATGTTTGTCTATCTCGAGGCTGGAATTCGCATTGACAATGTGTTGCGCAGACCAACCTTGACGTATCCAGAGTTGGTCAACATTCCTTAAGGCTGCCGGACGGGTTAAGCTTTTTTGGTATGGAAACCATTTTGTTTGTTCGCGGCAACGGTTCGCTCGAGAACCTGATGTTGTTCATCACCAATCTCGGCTCTGAAAATGCTTACATTGTGTTGTTGGCGTTGTATTCGTGGTTGGTTTCACCACGGTTTGGACGGCAGTTAGGGGTGTGGTTTGGGCTTAGCTTTGCGCTCAATTCTGGTTTGAAAATGTTGTTCAACACGCCACGCCCGTTTATGAGTGCGCCAGGTTTAGCCAGCGTCAAAGCGATGGCAACCGCCGGTGGTGGCGCAATGCCCAGTGGTCACGCGCAAAATGCGGCGTTTATCTCTGGGTTTTTGGCTGACAAACACCCTAAAACTTGGTTGATTGTTATCTTGGTCGTTTTAACGCTTTTGATCGCCGCCTCGAGAGTGTATTTGGGAGTTCATTTCGCTCAGGACGTGTTAATTGGGCTTGGTATTGGATTATTGATCAGTGTTATCGCGTCTCGGCTCGAGATTCCTGTTTTAAAACTGACGGCAAAAATCATTGCGGTTGTGGTTGGTTTGGGCATCTCGGTGTTTGCCAGCACGGACATTGCGCGTTCGCTTGGTGTGGCGGTGGCATTCCTAATCTCGAGTGGTGATTTTGACGTGCCCAAGACTTGGGTTTCTCGAGTTTTGGTGGCGGTGATTGGTTTGGTATTGGTGTTTGGCGTGTACTTTGCTTCAAGTCAAATTCCAGACGGTATTCGTCAGTTGGCTTGGGTTTCGTACCTGCGGTATTTGATTTTGGCATTGTTCGCCGTCGAAGCCTTTCCACGCCTAACGTCTCGTTTTGTGCTTTAATGGCGTTCTGGTGAAGGTTCTTGAATGTCAAAAAGTTTGACTTGACGAAATCCGACTGAATCAGTAGGATTAGTCAAGTTTCTCGAGTTCAGCTCGAGCATCATCTTGGAGGAATCATGCACAAACCCGTCATTTTCGCTCTCGGCACGAGCATTGTCGCTCTGTCCGCACTGATCATTGGTTCAAGTCACGCCGCCACTCAAACCCTAACCATTTACTCAGGGCGTTCTACGGGGCTGGTCGACCCAATTGTGCAGCAGTTCAAAAAAGAAACTGGCATCGAGTTCAAAATTCGCTATGCAACCGATGCTGCCTTGTTCGCCACGCTTGAAGAAGAGGGCGTGAACAGTCCTGCCGACGTATTCTGGGCAAATACCACAGGAACCCTGGTCAACTCGGCACAAAAAGGATTGTTTACCAAACTTCCAGAACGCATCCTCAAACGCCCCGCCCAATTTGCACCCAAGAGCGGCTTGTGGACACCTGTTTCGGCGCGGTTTCGAGTTGTGGCTTTCAACCCAAAAACTGTCAAAAAATCCGAACTTCCACAATCGGTGCTGGACATGACCAAACTCTCCAAATTTAAAGGACGAATCGGTTGGACCCCGTTATACGCAAGTTTCCAAGACTTTATTACTGCCTTGCGCAACGTTTACGGCGAAGCCAGCACAAAACAGTGGTTGTTGGAAATGAAAACCCTCGAGCCAAAAACCTACCCGAACAATCCAAGCATGATGAACGCCATTCAAGCGGGCGAAATTGATATTGCCTTGACCAACCACTACTATGTTCAACGAATCCTGGCAACCGCACCAAAAGCACTGGGTACGCATTATTTCAAAAATGGTGACGTTGGCAACCTCGAGCTTGTTACAGGGGCTGGCATCTTAAAGACCAGCAAAAACACTGAACCCGCCACAAAATTCCTTGAATTTTTGCTGAGCACAAAAAATCAGAAAACCACCACCGAAACGACTTACGAGTACCCTGTGGTGCGCGGTTTTATGTTGCCTAAAACTTTGGTACCTTTAAGTGCGGTTTTTCAACGTGGTCCTAAAATTGATTTTGAAAAACTGGTTGACACCGAAGGCACGCTCAAACTCTTACGCGACGTGGGCTTGTTGTAAAATCTTGCGGTTTTAAGACCTTAAAAAAATCCTCCAATCAATTTGGGGGATTTTTCCGATTGTGGCTCGAGATGGAACGTTTATACATTTTCTCTCGTAGAATGGACATATGAAATTTAAACCGATCTTTCTGCTGATGTTGACCGTGCTCGGTCTGTTCGGTTTTGCCACAAGTGCACCAAGCACCATTCCTGGCGTCATCATCAAAATCGAAGGCGAAATTAACCCCAGCATCGCAGGGTACCTCGAACGTCAACTTGAAGATGCCGCCAAACAAAATCGTCCGCTCGTGGTGCTTGACATTGACACGCCAGGAGGTCGGATCGACAGCGCCATCAAAATGTCCGACGATATTCTAAACTCGAGCGTCCCAACCGTTGCCGTGGTCACCAACGCTTTTAGCGCCGGCGCATTGATTGCCATGAGTGCCGAACAGGTCGTGATGCTACCAGGTTCAGAAATTGGTGCAGCACTGCCAATCTCGAGCGACGGCACGGCAATCCCAGGAGACGTTGGCGAAAAAATCAACAGTGCCTTGCGCAGCAAATTTCGCAGTGTTGCCACCACCCGAGGGCGCAATCCAGACGCCGCCGAAGGCATGGTCAACCCCAACAAGGTCATTCCTGGTTTAAAAGAAAAGGGCGAGATTTTAACCTTGATTTCCACTGACGCCGTGAAAAATAAAATTGCCAACTTTGAAGCCAGAAACATCTCTGAAGCGGTGCAAGTCGCTGGCTTCTCGAACATCAAACTCGAGACGGTGCTGCTTTCGCCAGCCGAACAAGTCGGCGCGTTTTTGTCACAACCGATTGTTGCAGGCATTTTACTGGCAATCGGTGTGATTGGTCTGTTGATCGAATTGCTGCATCCTGGCGTGGCATTGCCTGGCATTGTTGGCGGTGTCAGTTTACTGGCATACTTTGCAGGGTCGTGGTTAAGCGGGAACGGCTCGAGCGTGGCATTGTTGTTGTTGATTGCGGGCTTACTGTTGTTGGTCGCAGAAATCGTTTTGATTCCGGGTTCAACCGTGGTTGGCTTGTTGGGTTTAGCCAGTATTCTGGGCAGTATTTACCTGCAATACGGTGATCAATTCTGGACAGTCGCTGGTGTGGGTGCAACAGTTGGGGGTCTGGGACTGGGCATTGTGCTTTGGATGTTACCTCAGTCTTCGTTGACCAAACGCTTTTTCTTGCAAACCAGTTTGGCTGGAGGCAGTGCAAGCTCGACCAATCAAGTTGTACCGAATCTTGTGGGTCGTTTTGGTGTGACCATTACCAATTTACGCCCAAGCGGTATGGCAAATATCGAAGGCGAACGTCTCGATGTGGTCAGTGACGGTGAATTTATCGACGTTGGCGCTAAAATTCAAGTCCTTAGTATAGAAGGTCGGCGCGTGCTGGTTAAGGAAATTAAAGCTTGACGCCCGAGTTGACTTAAACTCGAGTAGAATTGAGAAGCTTTCCATTTGGCTTTATCGCCCTTAATTCAAGGAGGATTTACCAGTGACCCCACTCATTTTGATCGGCGTTTTGGTTGTTGTTTTATACATCATTTTGTTCAGCGTAATTCCCACAGGTTTATGGATTTCAGCCCTTGCTTCCGGCGTTTATGTTGGGTTGGGATCATTGGTTGGAATGCGGCTTCGTCGTGTCAATCCAAGCAGAATTATTTACCCACTGATCAAAGCCCGCAAAGCAGGGCTTTTGGACGTGCACCAAAACAAACTCGAGGCTCACTTTTTGGCGGGTGGTAACGTTGATAAAGTTGTTGATGCGTTAATTGCAGCCGACAAGGCGACCATTCCTCTGTCTTTTGATCAAGCCACCGCCATTGACTTGGCTGGTCGTGATGTGCTCGAGGCGGTGCGGGTTTCGGTCAATCCGAAAGTGATTCAAACCCCACTTGTGCAGGGCATGGCACAGGACGGCATTCAGTTGATCGCCACGGCGCGGATTACGGTACGGGTCAAAATTGACAGGCTGGTCGGTGGCGCTGGCGAAGAAACCATCATTGCCAGGGTTGGCGAAGGTATTGTCGCCAGCATCGGTAGCGCCTTGTCGCACAAAGAAGTGCTCGAGTACCCTGACAGAATCTCTAAAACCGTGCTGGCAAAAGGTCTAGACGCCGGAACGGCATTCGAGATTCTTTCAATTGACATTGCCGAAGTGGACATTGGTAAAAACATTGGTGCTCAGTTGCGTACCGATCAAGCCGAAGCCGACAAACGCATCGCGCAAGCCAAAGCCGAGGAACGCCGTGCAATGGCAGTTGCAGTCGAGCAAGAAATGACAGCCAGGGTTCAGGAAATGAAAGCCAAAGTGGTCGAAGCCGAAGCCCAAGTGCCACTTGCACTGGCAGAAGCCTTCAGAACTGGAAAACTTGGCGTGATGGATTATTACAACATGCAGAACTTAAACGCCGATACCAGCATGCGCGGCGCAATTTCTGAAAGTGCCAAACGCGACTCGAGCAAGTGAAAGCCAACGCCATGAATATGCTCGAGAAGCTTATTTGGGGTTTAAGGCATTTTTTGTTCCGCTTTGCCTATCAGCCACGGCTTCAGCCCATTCCAATTCGGGTTCAAGAAAAACAGAGGCGTTAAATGCCAACTCAAAACACGTTGTTGGGAACAATAATTGGATTTTTGATTGCCAATCCTATCGTGGCAATTCTGTTGGCAAGTTTTTTGTTTAGCATTGTCCGAAATGCGATTTCACCACCCAAAGTCAATCCTGGAAACCCTGAAATGCAGCGTCGCCGAAAAATGCTTGAGGAGCAACTGCGAGGACAATCTGAAAAAAATCCTCGGAGGGCAGAAGAAGGCATTGACGCGTACCTAAACCGTACCCGACCCGAAAAGCTCGAGGATCACG
>JANMUC010000717.1:0-1706 GCA_031391225.1 Deinococcales bacterium | reverse complement strand
GCTCCCTCTGGGCAATCGGCAATTGAGGCTCTGGTTTCTGGTCCACGCATTGCTAGGGTGGTTAATCCTTGGTGTCGGGTAATCACCATTTCGGATTGACTTGTTGCCAATGAAGTAAATTTCCCCGCATTTTCACTTTGGGTGCGCCAAATTGTTGCCACCAGATCAGAACGACCAGATTGATACTCAAACGTAAAGTCCACGCCCGATATTCTACTGCGTTTGCTTAAATTTGCCTGAACCCATCTGACTTTGAAAGGTAACTCGAGAGATCACGATACATGTTTAGAATTGTTGGACTAAGCAAAAGTGGTGCGCCCAACGGGTAAAATCAAACACTTTGTTCTGGCTTAAAGAATATCCAATCTTTCCCGCATTGGATGGTCTGCACTGAACTCGAGTAAATCCCAAAGGTTGCCATACAAATCCTTGAAGACCGCAACCGTGCCGTATTCATCGGTCTTGGGTTCGCGCACAAACTCTATTCCCTTGGCAAGAAACTCTTCATAATCGCGCCAAAAATCATCGGTGGCGAGAAACAAGAAAACCCGTCCGCCAGCTTGATGACCAACAAAGGCTTCCTGCTCTTGTTTGGAAGCTCGAGCCAATAATAAGGTCGCGCCACCGGATTCGGCTGGAGCAATCACCACCCAGCGTTTGTCTTGGGCGGGTTGGTACGTGTCCTCGAGCACCACAAATCCGAGTTTTTGCGTGTAAAAAGCGATGGCTTCATCGTAATCACGAACGACCAAAGCCATGTGCGCAATGCCACGTTTCATAAGCTCATCGTAACCGAATTATGGAAAAACCAATCTCGAGTTCACTGCACTTCAACGTATTTGTTTTGATGTTAGGCTTGAAAGTTGGTGCGCCCAACGGGACTCGAACCCGTAACCGCCAATTTATAAGATTGGTGCTCTAACCATTGAGCTATGGGCGCAATGGAAAGGTATTCGGTGTAAGTCGAGTTTCACAAAGAGAAAATACCAGATTTCTCGAGAAACCACAAACAGAATTCTCAAGCCAACACCTTAAGCACGTGAATGACGGTGCGCACGGCGCACCCTACTAGCGCGTCTGCCTTAATTTGGTGGGCTGGGTTTTCGTGCAGCATACGTTTTGAAGCTCGAGACGCCCACCACAATAAGCTGAACGCGGTACTACAACCAACCTTTTTCCCTGGCAATTCTTGCGGCTTCAACGCGGTTGTTTGCACCAAGCTTGGCTATCGCTTCGGATAAGTAATTTCGGATTGTACCTTCGGAAAGGTTCAGGCTGCCCGCAATCTCGAGGCTGCTCTGACCTTCGGCGGCGAAACGCAGCACTTGACGTTCGCGGTCTGTCAGCGGGTCGGCTTCGCTCCAAGCCTCGAGTGCCAGTGTTGGGTCTATCGCTCGAGCGCCCGCATGAACACGACGCACCGCTTCGGCAAGGTCGGCAGCAGGTGCATCCTTCAGTAAATATCCTGTCGCGCCAGCCTCGAGCGCACGGCGCAAGTATCCTGCTCGAGCGAAGGTGGTGACGATCACAACTTTGGTTTTGAGATTTTGTTTTTTAATCTCGAGCGCGAGTTCCAAGCCGGTCATTTTTGGCATTTCGATATCGGTCAGGATGACATCTGGTTTTAAAGTTTGAATTTGCGCCAAGGCTTCAAGTCCGTCCTTAGCCTGATAAATTACTTCAATGTCACCTTCAAGTTCGAGCAG
>JANMUC010000700.1:0-4705 GCA_031391225.1 Deinococcales bacterium | reverse complement strand
AACGGTGTTGTTTTGGTGATGCTACCACCAACGGCTTTGACCTCGAGCGCATGTTCTTTGATGGCGGTGGTGTTGGCAACCACAATGTTAAAACTGCCACCGGTGGCATTGGCGGTAAATGTTGCATTGATGCCTGCTGGCAGCGCCGCCCCTGCTGTACCTTGCAGACTGACATCAATCGGGTCTGTAAAATTTGTGCGTTCTAAGGTCACGTTGACCGTGCCAGATTGACCTTGAACCACACCAAGGTTGGCAGGATCAATGCTCAGGCCAAAGGTTTTTGCCGTTTCGACCGTTAAAGTAAAAGCCACCGTTTGACTGACGCCATTGGCGCTGCCTTTCACCTGAAGTGCATAGGTTTTTGCCGCCAAACTGCTGCTTGCCGCAATGTTGAGCGAACTCGAGTTGCTTACAATGGGGCTGAACGTGCCACTTAAACCTGTGGGCAGCACCGAGCCGTCCGCCTGTTCCAAAACCAAATCAATTGGCGTGGTGTCATTGGTGTCACGTTCAACAGTCACACTGATTGAACCAGACGCACCCTGAGCAAGCGTTAAATCTGAGGCTTTGAGTTTAAACGTGGTCTGGATCGATGGATTGCAAGCCATCAAGATCATGAAAAGAATTGGTGCAAGCAGGCTGTGTAAAGATCGCTTCATAGTTACCCCTTTAAAATCTAAAAGTGTCTTTAGAAACTATATGGGAGCAGCATGATCGAACCGTGAGGGACGATAAGAATGTGATTTCAATGTGCTGGGTTTGAGCTTTCAAACAAACTTAAGAACGCTTCTCGAGTTTTAATCTCATCGCACCTGCCAGCACTTCCCCAGGCGCTAGAATCCTGACGCCCGTGTTGGGGACGCCTTGCGCCAAAAGGTTAAAGCCGTCCGTGCAATGCGAGACAGGCTCGAGCGCCACCGTGCCGTCAGGGTCGCCATTAAACACCACAAAATGCGTGTAAATCGGGTCGCCCTCAATCCGTAAAGCGTAGCCGCTGCCCGTCCATTCAAAAATTGCCACGCCGTCCCAATCGTTGTAGACATTGTCAATAAAAAATCCTGTCGCGCCTTTGGGACTCGAGAAATCCAGTTCGGGCGGAATCGCTAGGCTCGCTCCGTCAGGAATGCGAGTGGTGTCGGTCAAGTACACGCTGCTGGCTTGAAAATGCAGCCTTGGCGCGGCGCTTGAGCCTAGGAAACTGGGCGTAAAATACGGGTGATAACCCAGTCCAGCGGGCATTGGCACATCTCCGACGTTTTGCACCTCGAGATGCGAGATGAACACGTCATTTTCAAGCACATACCTGGTTTTGAAGGTGTACTCGAACGGGTAATTGGAATCGCTCGCATCTCTGGAATCGTACCAAAACTCGAGCGCGTGCTCCTTGCGGGTCATGTCCAGAGGGCGATTATGAATGTCACCATGGATCGTCAAAATGCCGTCCGACCAGTTGGGCTGCAACTGATACTCACGACCCTCAAACACAAACTTATTGTTCTTGATACGGTTGGAAAACGGCGCAAGGTTGTAACTCGAGAAACCGGCTGAAGTGTTTCCTTCAAGCAATTCAGGAAGTGTTGGACGCATGACAGGTTGCCACGCCTGATTCACCATTGCCTCGAGTCCCACAGGGCTTGCGCCCAAACGCGGGTGAACTTGCAATTTCCAAAAGTGATTCTCCAAAATTTCGATGCTCATCGTATTTAGTTTAACCTTGGAAACTCAAGCGCACCCAACCAGTCAACTTTTCACCAGGCTCGAGTATCCGAACACCCGTGTTCTCAACCCCTTGGGCAAACAAATTAAAACCGTCCGTGCAATGCGAAATCGGTTCGACCGCCAAAGCACCATCTGGCGATGCGTACACGCACAAATGCGTGAAAAGCTCGCTTGCCTCGAGCTTCAAGATTTTTCTACCTGATTCAATCATGCTGTACTCGAGGAGTGCCGTACCGTCCCAACCACCAAAGACATGGTTGATTGGCGTTTCACCGACAAAACGCGATCTTGAAAAATCAAAATTTTCAGGAATTGGTTTCATGCCTGATGTCGGAATAAAACTCGAGTCCGTTTGGTAAATTCCTGCCGCGTTAACCTGAAGCTGCACATCGGTACTGCCAATCAGTTTGCGCACAAAATACGGATGCAAACCAAAACCTGCTGGCATTCGGGTACTGCCAACATTCTCGAGTTCGAGTTGCGTCTCAAAAATCCTGTCTTTGAGAACGTAAATTACTTTTGAACGAATTGGAAACGGAAAATTGAAATCTGCGAAATCTCTCGAATCTAAAGAACACTCGAGCGTATTCTTCTCTCGAGTCACACTCCAAGGACGGTTTCGCACGTCACCGTGCTGGGTGCCGCCATCTTTGGCAGTGGCTTTTAATTGATACTGTTGATTTTCAAAAACAAACCTGGCATCCCGAATCCGATTGGAAAACGGGGCAAGTGTAAAACTCGAGAATGGACTGGCAGAATCGCTGTCCAATGCAGCATCTGGTGTGACACGCATGATTGCTTCAACGCTCGAGCCTTGTTTGGCGCTCAAAGACTTGATGCTTGCACCTATATTTGGGGTAATCTCGAGTTTCCAGAATTCGTTCTCTACACTTTCGATCATAACTCGAGTTTAGCGTGATCTAAAGCGAGAAACCAAAACCCCTTGATCCTCAAAAATTGATTGACGGGTAGGGGCGAGGCATGCCTCGCCTCTACAGAACACGTTTTTGACGATTGAATGCCAGTTCTTCAGATTTTGTGGTTCTGTCTGAAAACTTGACCCTTGATCTCGAGCCAGTTTTGCGCCATGATGTATTTGCGTCGATCCGCAGGAGTACCAAAGCTTTAAACCTCGAGCGAGCCAGGGACGGTGTGAGCCTGGTGGTGCGAACTTTGGGAAAGGCAGCGGGGAGCAGATTTAGAAAAGAGCTTTAGGGGTTTCTCTTAAAGAACTGGGGTGGAACCGCGTGAATCTCGAGATTCGCGTCCCCAGGTGGCATTAGAAGCCGCCTGGACTTTTGTTACGGCGAATCCCAACTTCTAATGCGCAAAGTTAGGAGGGTTTCATGCCAGCGCAGTCGATGGACGAACTCGTTTCTCTTTGTAAACGCCGTGGGTTCATCTTCCCAGGCAGTGATATTTATGGTGGCTTGCAAGGAACGTACGATTACGGTCCTTTGGGAGTCGAACTTAAGAACAACCTCAAAGCCGCCTGGTGGCGTTCGATGATTTACGAACGCGACGATATCGAAGGGATTGATGCCAGCATTTTGACGCACAAGATGGTCTTGCGTCACAGCGGTCACGAGGCAACGTTCACCGACCCTATGGTGGACAACCGCACGAACAAAAAACGTTACCGCCTCGATCACCTTCTCAAAGACCAAAAGCCAGAAATTCTCTCGAGCATCAGCGTGTCGTTTGGGTTTGAAGGCGAGGGTGTGGATGCCCTCTCGAGCGCCATGACCAAAAACCCTGAAAAAGCTGAAACTGCCTTGAACGCGGGTAAAGCGCTTGACCCTGACGATGGCAAACCAGGCAATTGGACTGCGCCGCGACCATTCAACATGATGTTCAAAACCACCGTTGGACCTGTCGCCGACGAGGAAAGTTACGCGTATTTGCGCCCCGAAACCGCGCAGGGCATTTTCACGAACTTCAAAAATGTCGTGGATTCCACCAGTCGTCGCCTGCCATTCGGCATTGCCCAAATCGGCAAATCATTCCGCAACGAAATCACACCGCGAAACTTCATTTTTCGCGTCCGCGAATTCGAGCAGATGGAACTCGAGTTTTTTGTCACCCCAGGCACGGACGACGCTTGGCACGCCACTTGGGTCGAAACCCGTTTGCAGTGGTGGCGCGATCAGGGACTCGAAAGCACCAACCTCGAGCCTTACCACCAGACCAAAGAAGACCTCTCGCATTACTCCAAAGCCACGGTGGACATTCTCTACCGTTTCCCACATGGACTCGAGGAACTTGAAGGCATTGCCAACCGCACCGATTTTGATTTGGGATCGCACACTAGGGGCAACGATTCGCTCGGGATTCAAGCCAACGTCGAACCGAACACGGACAGCACCGAAAAACTGACGATTCCACATCCTGAAACCCAAAAACCGATTGTGCCATTCGTGATCGAACCCTCGGCTGGCGTGGACCGTGGCGTGCTGGCGGTCTTGACCGAAGCCTTCACCAAAGAAACCCTCGAGAATGGCTCGGAACGCATTGTACTGAAATTACGCCCACACCTTGCGCCAATCAAGGTCGCCGTGATTCCGCTCGCCAAGAACAAACCCGAGATTACCGATGTCGCCCGCAAACTCAAAAAAGATTTGCAAGCCATCGGCTTCGGGCGCGTGCTTTACGAAGACACGGGCAACATTGGTAAAGCCTACCGCCGTCATGACGAGGTTGGTACGCCGTTTTGCATCACCGTCGATTTTGACACGATTGGGCAAGGCAACAAAGACGATCCAAGCTCGAGTGACCCGAACTTGCTTGGCACAGTCACCGTTCGCAACCGCGACACGATGGAGCAAGAACGCATTGCGATGAAAGATTTACCAGCGTACTTGCTCGAGAGACTGCGGTAAAACTGCGCCGTTACTTGCAGTCCCGAACATCAGCTATTGCTCGGTCTACCCTCATCCCCGACCCTTCTTGACCCTGAACGTGCACCTAGCGGGCAGGGTCGCTTCTC
>JANMUC010000686.1:0-2837 GCA_031391225.1 Deinococcales bacterium | reverse complement strand
TCGAGCACGGTCATGCCGTCGCTCGCCCCCTCGATGGCTCTAAGCAAGACATCGGTGTTGCGCACCGATTTTTTTAAAAGGTATGACCAGCCAGCCAGGGTTCTCGAGCCTAATGATGCGACAAATTCGATGTCTTGATGGTTGGACAAGAGCACCACGCCAAGGTTGGGCAGCGACTCGCGCAATGCAATGCCCAGTTCTACACCCGTGATTTTGCCAGACAAATCAATGTCTAAAAGTACAATGTCAGGCTCGAGAATCGGAATGTCTCTCAGTGCCGCCTCAACATTGCCGAACGAACCGACCACCTGAAGCTTGGCGTGACGCTCGAGGGCGATGTGCAACAAATCACGAAATAAATTTTCGTCTTCGACGATGGCAACCCGTAAAACGCTTTTGGTCATGCGCCGCGCCAAACGGGCAACTCGAGCGTAAACCGACTGCCCTTTTCGCTAATGCTTTCGGCGCGAACATGCCCACCCATGCCTTCAACATATTCGCGCACCAGTGACAAGCCAAGACCGCTGCCGCCCGTGGTACGGGTTCGGGCAGGGTCGGTGCGGTAAAACGGCTCGAAAACATGCTCGAGTTCTTCGGGGCTGATCCCAATGCCGGTGTCCTCAATGGTAAACCAAACCTCGCGCCGCACGAGTTTCGCCTCGAGTTTGACCAGCCCACCTTCGGGCGTGTAACGCAGCGCATTTTGCAAGAGATTCATCAACACTTGAGAAAGGCGTTTTTGATCGGCTTTGACGTTCGGCAGATTCTCTGGCACGGCATTGATCAAGATAATCTGCCCCTGTCTTGCCATCGGCTCGAGCGCCTTGACGCTGCGGGTCACGCTTTCAAACACATTGACACTCTCGAGTTTGGTTTCAAGCTGCCCGAGTTCGGCGCGGGACAGGGCAAACAAATCCTCGACCAGCCCCTCGAGCCGTAAAACCTCGTTCTGCAAGACTTTGGTTTGCTCGCTCGACAAACTTTCGTTGCGCATTTCGGCACTCTCGAGGTGCGCCCGCATGACCGCCAATGGTGTGCGCAGCTCGTGGCTGGCGCTGGCGGTCAGCGCACGGTTGGCTTTCAATAAAGTCTCAACCGTCGATTTTTCACGCTCCAACTCAGAAACATTGTGCTCGAGTTTGCTTGCCATCGCGTTAAACCCCTCGCTCAATCTGGCAACTTCATCTTGGGTTTCAAGCGGCACGCGCACGTTCAACTGCCCCGCCTCGAGCGCCTTAGAACCCGCCAACAGCCGCTCGAGCGGCGTGGTCAGGCGTCTGGCGGCAAGATAACCGATCAGACCCAAGCTGAGAAAAAATGGCAGCAAACCTTGGGAGAGGGTGTCCAGAACCCGTGTGAAGTCGTGGGTGATTTTGGCGGCGACATCACTAAACGACACGCTCGAGGTGTCAATCGGGCGCACGATTGCCGCAACCAGCACCGTCGTGTCAAAACCCCCGCTGTCTTGTTGGACTGGACAGCCAGACAGGATTTCGGAGCCGACGTTGATGGCACGACAACGCCCGGTTGCATTAAAAGCACGAATTTCGCTCCAGGATTCGGTGTTTGGGTCCGTCATCCAGGTACCGATTGGAAATCGTTCACGACGGCTCGAGGCAATCACCCGCCCATCGGCGCTGAGGATCAACGAAATGCGGTTGGTTGGTCGGCGGTGCGTTTCGATCTCACCGTCAAGCGCGATCAGCCGCATTTTGTTTGCATCGCGCTCGAGGTAATCGAGCACGTTCTGCAACTGCTGATTGTCGGGGTTGACCAAGCCAAACGGTTGAAACGACAATGCCAACTCTCGAGCTTCAGTCAGTGGCGTGCCAGAGGCGGCTTGGCTGGGGTTGCGCACCAAATCGATTAACCCAGGAATCACAGTAATCATGGCGCTGGCAAAAACGCCCGCCGCCAACGTTAA
The DNA here is from genome assembly GCA_031391225.1 of Deinococcales bacterium. Taxonomy (GTDB): domain Bacteria; phylum Deinococcota; class Deinococci; order Deinococcales; family JAAFIG01; genus JANXTZ01. Next base: position 913 of record JANMUC010000686.1, on the reverse strand, counting down.
CGCAGTCAAACGCCAACGCAAGTACTGGCGTCCCTCGAGCCAGGTCGCCCGCAGCGCATACGCGAATACAAAACGCAAACTGGTGTTCAATGCCAGCAATTCCAAACCCGCTTTGGACAAATCGGGTGCGGTCAACGCCTGGAATTCAAAAAAAGCTCGAGTTGGTTTTAACATTGGTGTAATTTCATGACCAAGCAAGCCAAACAAACCGCCAGCCAACGCGCCAAAAAACGGAATGCGGATGGCACGCCACCACACATCACCGTGAAAACGCTCGAGCCGCAGCACAGCCAGCACCCACAAGCTGTGCTCGGCAAACCAAGCCAGCAGCTCTGGCACGGGCGGCGCATAAAATCTGGTCAGCCACAACCCCAGCGATTGCAACGCCAACGCCGTAAACAGCACTTCCAGGAGCGCCAATGGAAACGACCTCGAGAATGGTTTGAACAACCAACACAATGCCGCCATTGGCAATTGCCAAACTCGAGCCGCTTGTGAAGCTCGAGGGAGTTGGCTGGTTTGGACGCTCATGGGTTTATTCTAGCGGAGGCTTGTGGCAAAAGTATTCGGGTTTTGTTTAGGGCATGAAGACTTTAACCGCCTTTGGCAGCACGCAAGCTTCAAAAACCGTTCCCATCTCGAGCAACTCGCCGTCCACATGCGCAGCGGTGGGTTTTTGCCATTCGATGCGTACCTCTTTTGCCCGAACAACTTTGACTTCAGGATGTCCAAGGTGCAAACCTTTTTGCAATTTCGGCAAGATTCCGAGAACCCCCAGCGTCGTAAATTTACCCGCCATCACCACCTCGAGAAGCCCATCTTGTGGGTCGGAATTGGGCGCAATTTTCAAGCCGCCACCATACCCGATTAAACTCATGACCGCAATCAGCAACGCTGCCCCGTCATGCACCAC
>JANMUC010000674.1:0-11314 GCA_031391225.1 Deinococcales bacterium | reverse complement strand
CTTGTAGGCGGCGTCCGATCAGGCTTTGATGGTGTACCGAGTTGAGTGATTCGCGTCCAAAAAGGCGCAAATGCCCTGGTCGTTCGGACAGTGACAACCAACTCGGGTTGGTGGGTTCGCGCAAGCTTTGCCAGGAAATGTCGAGGTTTGGCGCATCAAAATTGTCTCTGGGGTTTGGGGTTGGAAATGGGTGAGGCTCGAGATTTGGAGCACTGACTTGGCTTTGTGGATTGTTGCCACCACCAGCGAGTCGTACCCAATCGTCATCGCTCCACTCGAGTTTTTGAATGGCTGTTTCGCGTCCAAGGTTGCAGTAACCCGTACCCAATCCAGGCTCGAGCGGTCTGCCACACAAATGCACGATGTACCATTCGTCGTTTTGGGTATTCACGATGCTGGCATGACCTGACTTTTGAAGCTCGAGTTCGGGGTGTCCAAAGCTGGTCAGCAGTGGGTTTTGAGGGTGAATTTCGTAGGGTCCTTCGAGGTGTTTTGATCGTGCCAGGGTCGCGGCGTGCTCGTAGGTTGTGCCGCCCTCGGCGGTTAAAAGGTAGTACCAGCCGTTACGTTTGTAAACGTGTGGACCTTCGGTGACGCCAATTGGCGAACCTAGAAAAATATTTTTGACAGAACCAACCAATTTTTTGGCGACTGCATCATATTCTTGTAGGTAAATTCCACCGAAAGGATTCTTGCCTTTGCGGTGATCCCAGACCATGTTTAAAAACCATTTGCGCCCGTCGCTGTCATGAAACAAACTTGGGTCAAAGCCGCTCGAGTTTAAATAAATGGGTTCTGACCAAGGACCTTGGATGTTGCTGGCGGTCACCAAATAATTGTGGGTGTCCTTAAACGGGGCGTGCATACTGAAGGCTTTGACATCGGTATAAATCAAATAAAATGTGCCGTTGTCATAACTGAGGCACGGAGCCCAAATCCCGCCCGAATCGCCATTGCCGCGCATGTCCAGTTGCGAGACTCGAGCCAACGGTTGGGTCAAAACGCGCCAGTTCACCAAGTCCCTCGAGTGGTGAATTTGCACGCCAGGGAACCATTCAAAGGTGCTGGTGGCAATGTAGTAATCTTCACCGACCCGCAGAATGCTGGGGTCTGGGTTGAAACCGCGCAAGATCGGGTTTTGAATCAGTGCTGAAGGCTCGAGTGTTTTGACTGTGGTTGATTGTGGTTGGGTGAAGGTGGTCATTGCTGGTTCTCCCGATGAAATTTATTTGGCTGCTTCAAGCACACGAATGAGGGCGTCATAGGCTGGTTTGGGTTGATAGTTGCCATCAAAAATCAGTGGTGATCTGCCTGCCCGCCACGAGTGCGCATCGGTCAATCCCCACATCATAAATGCCGAACATTTGACTGCCAAGCAAGTCTCGAGCATGTCGCCGTAGACTTTGGCTTGGCGCTGGTTTTGCTCAGAGGCAGGAAAACTCGAGTTGCTTTGCACGTCCAATTCGGTGATTTGCACTTCCAAACCAAGGTCGCGGAAACGCTGGTAATTCTCGAGCACGCGTTGGCTGACCACATTAAAACCAGTGTCAATATGGGCTTGAAACCCCACGCCATCAATTGGCACGCCTTTGGCTTTGAGTTCTTTGACCAGTTCATAAACATCGTCTGATTTTCGGTTGATACCGTCGGTGTTGTAATCGTTGTAAAAGAGTTTGGCATCGGGGTCGGCTTCACGTGCCCATTTGAAGGCAAGCTCGAAGTATTCCTTACCAATGGTTTTTAGAAAAGGTGTGCTGCGCAGCCCACCACTGTCGCTGATGGCTTCGTTAATCACATCCCAAGTGTCAATTTGACCTTTGAAATGTTTAACCGTCGTTTGAATGTGGTCTTTGAGGGCGGCGAGCATGGTGTCGCGGTCTGTGATCTCGAGCACCCAACGCGGCAGTTGTTCGTGCCAAACCAAGGTATGACCACGAATTTTTTGCTTGTTTTGCTGGGCAATTTTGACGATGGCATTGGGCAACGCCCAAGCGTACTGATCTGGTGCGGGGTGCAATGCGCCCCATTTCATGGCGTTTTCTGGCACGACCATGTTGAATTCTTTTGCCAAGGTTTCGGCGTATTCGGGTTCGAGGTCCTCAAACAAGGTTGGTCCAACGGCAACACCAATGTTTAGACCCTTGGCAGTGGCAAGAGCACGCAAGCTTGGAATAATTTGCTTGTAAGCAATTCTGACCATTGATCGTGCTGGCATCTCGAGTGTGCCGCTGGTGTTAAAGCGAATGTCCGGGGCTTCGTCTTTGACGGTTTGATCGGTAAACCCTTTCGCTCCCACAGCCTCCCAACCTAGAATGTTCGGTGCAAGGCTCGAGACATTGGTGCTGGTGTTGATGACAATGACTTGCAAAGAGTTTTTGTTTTTGGCGGCGTGCAGCCAAAGGTTTTTGTTGCTCGAGTTTAACTTCAGACTTTCGCCAGTGAAATGCTTTAAGTGTTGGAACGCATAATAGGTTGGTCTTGGCACACCAGAAATATCAATTGTGCCGTGAGGTCCAACGCCTTGCAATGCAAAGTACGTGTTGAGTTTTGCGCCCGCCTCAGCCATGCGCAGCGTGGTTTCTGCCGCCCATAAACCCGCCAACTGGTCGCTAATGTGCCTGGAGCTGTCTGTGCGGTACGACAAACCGTATTCGGTCAGTCCAAATTCTATGGCTCGAGCATAACCGAGTGGGTTACGGCTTTGGTCTTTCCAAAGGTTTAAATAACGTTCAATGTCGTTCGAGACTTTTGCCATGCTGGCGATGGCTTGTCCGTCGCTGGCGCGTCCGTCGGTTGGGTATTCGTGCCAGGTCAGGACGTCAACAATATCGCCACAACGTTCGACAAAGCGTTCCAAAAATTCTGGGTAGGCGGTGGTCGAAGGTCCAGCAAATTTTGCGTTCGGCTGAACCGCCAAAATGGCTGTTCGTTGAGCGCGGAAAGTATCGCAGTATCTGTCGGCAGTCCAGCTTTTATCGCCCCTGGTGACCGCGTACAAATCGGGTTCGTTGCCAATGTTCCAGTAATCAATTTTCAAACCAAGTTTGATTGCGGCTCGAGCGGCATCGGCGGCATCTTCGGGACGGTTTTTGGCATCCGAGTTGCGTCCGAAAACCCGTGTTTGCACCATGATTTTGGGTTGCTGTTTGCCAAAGATTGAAAGGTTTGCTTTAAAAATGCGCAAACTTGCTTCAGACAAATCTTGATCGTCACCAACATTACCAGCAGGAAAACGCACCAGCGTAGGCTCGAGCGCTTTCAGTTGTTTTGGGAATTCAATCACGTTCATGTAATTGCCCAAGTTGTACCCAGACAATGCCATGCTCGAGAGGGCTTGGGTTTTGCTTTGATCCAACTCGAGGTTTGTGATTTCGGTCTGTGCTCGAGTGGCGCTGAGTGTCAATCCGAGCGCGAATGGTATCAACCACCTTGCGTGCTTCACGGTTTCTCCTTGAAATATTGGTTTTAAATATGAGTTGCTTAAACCTCGAATGTTTAGGTTTTTACGCCACCAGAGGTTAAACCTGCGATCATTTGGCGGCTGGTCAAGATAAACAAAATCAGCAGTGGCAGTACGGTCAGGGCAACGCCCATCATGACCGCACCAAAATCGACGTTGGTGTTTGTGCCGCCGCCACCGATCAAACGCAGCAAGGTTTGCAGGGTTTGTGACTCTGGAGTTCTGAAAATGATGATTGAAAGGATGTATTCATTCCAAATACCAATGAATGTCACCAGACCAAGTGTCCCAAGGGCGGGTCTTGTCAGCGGCAGAATGATTTTCCAGTAGGTTTGAAATTCTGTACAACCATCAATGCGGGCAGCTTCGACCAATTCTTTTGGAATGGCACTTAGAATGTATTGACGCATTTGAAAAATACCAAAGGCGCTTGCCATTCCAGGAAACCACAATGCTTTGGGCGATCCAATCCACAATAGACTTGGAAACCAAGGCAGAACACTTCGAATGGCAGCGTCAAGCGGTGCAAACAATTGGCTTAAAAGTGACAAAACCAAATACAAGGGAATCAGGTTAAGCGCACCAGGAATTGCCATGGTTGCCAGAAGAATGCCAAACAGCCTGTCTTTGTGCTTAAACTCGTACATGGCAAAGCCGTACCCTGCCAAGGAACAAAAAAACAATTGCGTTACGGTTGTGACAACTGAAAGATAGGTACTGTTCCAAAAAATTCGCCAAAATCTGCCTTCAGTCTCCTGAATCAAGGCTTGGTAGTTCTGAAGCAGTGAATCGCCAAACCACATTGGTGGTGGAAAGCGAAAAATATTATCTTTGGGGTGTGATGCAAAAACAAACATCATAAATAAAGGTAAAACCATTAAAAGTCCACCAATTAAAACAATAATCAGAGCAGTATAATTGGTTGAAACCCTCGAGGTTTGCTGGGTTTTGATGCGTTTACGGCTTGGGACAGTAATTGACATAGTTAATCTGCCTTTCCGCCACGGAAGATTCTGTTGTTGATGATCGTCATGACGATAATAATAGCGAACAGCACCCATGAAATCGCGGCGGCAAGCCCGAAATCAAGATCGGTGAATGCGGTTTTGAACAAATACATCATGGTGGTACGACCAGCGTTGCCAGCGCCACCATCTTGTCCAACCAAGGTGAAAGGCTCGAGGAACAACTGCATGCTGCCGATGATCGTCAGGGTGACGGCATAAAATGCCATAGGTCGCACCAGTGGCAGGGTGATGAAACGGAATTGCTGCCAACGGTTTGCGCCGTCAATCGCGGCGGCTTCAAACAATTCATCAGGAATAGCTTGCATTGCAGCAAGATACAAAATCGTGTTCCAACCAAGGTAACGCCAAAAAATAACCAGAGCTACGGATGGTTGTATCCAAAAAGAGCGCCCAAGCCAATTGATGGGTTCGCCTGGGAACAAACCACCAATAAGCGGGATTTGATGAAGTTGTAGCAATGCCCAGTTAAATAAACCATTGCGCTCGGAAAACAGCAATCCAAAAACCACGCTGATTGCAGCGATTGAAGTGATAAATGGTGCAAAGTACAGGGCACTTAAAAAACCTTTGATGCGTTTTAAACTATTGTTAAATAAGTACGCCAATGGCAAGGCAACCAAGTGTTGTGGAACGCCACCAAGAATACCCATGATGGCAGAGTTGACCAAAGATCTTTGAAAAAAAGTATCGTCTTGAATCAGATAACGGTAATTGTCTAAACCGACAAATTTGATCCCGCCCAAACCATCGAGCGGATTCCAACGCGTTAAAGAAAGGTAAAACGAAAATATGTTTGGAAAGAAACTAAAAACAACGTACAAAATAAAGAATGGGGCAATGAAAAAATACGGTGCGTATTTGCGTTGCCAGTTGGCGTAACGATATTCTGGGGGTACAACATTGACTTGTTTGGTGCGCGAAATAGCCACTGGGGTCTCCTGACTGAAAAGTTTTTTGGATTCGAGGACTCGAGATTTAAGTACCTGCCGCCTACATTTTAGATTTTCCGCTCCTCTTCAAATCTGTCATTTCGGCGACAGGTACGTTGTCCATGCTCCCGTTGGTCGGAAATGTTTTAGGGAAAAACTCTAAAACATTTCGGGGAGATACTTAATTCATTTATTTTGTAAAATATTCAAAACCTGAATGGAATTAAGATTTTATATTTTCTGAAGAAAAATTCATACTATTTGATTCAAACAGGAATTCTTGTTTTCTAAAATTTTGGTTTTACGTCAGGTTTCTCGAGGAATGGATGGATTTTGCTTGATGCTCGAGAAACCACAAATTGGTTTGTTTGTAGCGCTCGAGCAACGGCTTGGTTCAGGGTCGTTGCTCGAGGCTGAGGATTTGAGAAGGGCGTGAGGAGGATTCCACCCTTCCCAAAGTTGGGGTTTAACGGCGGGCGCGTTTGTCGATCTCGCTGCGGGCTTCGGTCAGGACTGCTTTGATGTCTGCGCCCTCGTCTAAGACTTTGCCCAGAGCGGTATCTACGATGGTCGCGGCAACAGTATCGTACTTGTTTACGTCGATTGGCTTGATGCGTTTGGCGGTGGCTTTCCAGAGCAGACGGGCTTTTTGACCGCCCAGGAATGGCACTGGTTCGTTAAAGCTCTTGTCGCCCCAGGCGCTGTTGAGGCTTGGGAACGCGCCGTTACTTTTGAAGACGGCAATTTGTTGTTCGCGGTTGAGGGTCATGTACTTGATGAATTCCCAAGCCTCTTTTTTGAGTTTTGAAGCGGTTGGAATTGAGTAGAACGAACCGCCCCATGAGGCAAATGCGCCGTCTGGAAGGTCCTGAACGCGCCACAAGCCTTTGGTATCAGGAGCCATCCAGTTTTGGAAGTGACCTTGCAACCATGCGCCCGAGAATTGCGTGGCGACAGTACCGCCCTTAAAGCCTTCGTACCATTCGTTGCTCCACTCACCGATTTTGGCGTCAATACCGGCTTCGCGGATTTTCTTGGCAATTGTGAAGGCTTTGACAAAGCGGGCGCTGTCTGGTCCGACCAAGTTCTTGTTGGCTTTATCAAAGTAGATGCCCTCGCCAGCAGCCAGGTTGGAGCGGATAATCAAGTTTGCGGCACTGGCTGCGCTGTTGATCATGAAGAGTTTGTTGTTGCTGGCGTGCAATTTCTTACCAGCCTCGACATAGCCTTCCCAAGTGTTCAGGTCGCTTGGTTTGATGCCAGCTTTGTCAAGAATGTCTTTGCGGTAAAACGTGGTTCCTGGACCAATGTCTGTCGGCATGGCGACAAAGCGTCCGTCGCTCGAGGTGGCTTGGGCGACGGTGTAAGGAACCATCAGCTTTTTGTATTGACCAGCTTTGTAGGCTGCACCGTTCAGGTCTTCTAAACCTTGTGATTCGGCGAATTTACCGACGTAACCAATTTCGATGGCTTCGACATCGTGCAAACCTTGACCGGTTGCCAAAGCGGTGGTCAGGGCGGCGTGGTGATCGCCGTATTGCAGGGCGGTCAGTTTGATTTCGATGTTTGGGAATTTCTTGGCAAAGCCCGCAAGTGCGACCTTGATCGAGTCATCCAGGCTTGGGAAAGCCGCAACGGTCAATTCGACTTTATTGTTTTGTGCCAAAGCCAATGTGGCGACGCCTGCCGCAATCAAAAATCCAATACTTCCTAGTGCAATTGCTTTTTTCATGTCTATCTCCTGTTCTCGAGCGACTCGAGCGGTTTGAGAGGGCGAGGGTGTCGAAGTGCCAAACCAGTATGAAAGCGCTTTCAGATCATGAGGAATCCAGCTTTTTAAAGTTCATAAACCCTCCCTTGCAGGTAAAACCGTTTGCTTAAGCTCGAGTGCCGCGCAAAATGGCGGTTGATTCACGAATCACCAATTCGCCGTGAACTTCACTTGTCTTAAATGGTGTGCCACGCAAGATTGAAAGCGCCATTTTGGATGCCAGCCTGCCCATTTCAACAATCGGTTGTCGCACGGTGGTTAACGGCGGAGTGGTGTAAGCCGAGGACTGCAAATCGTCGAAGCCTACCAATGAAACATCGTCTGGAACGCGTATTCCTCGGCGGTGCAGGGCAAGCCTGACCCCATAAGCCGATTGATCGTTGGCACAGGCGATCGCGGTAAAAATAGCCCCTCTAGCGAACAGGGTTTCGACACCAAATAAACCAGAACGTTCTTGATAATCACCTTCGACCACCAAATTTGGATCGTATTTTATGCCAGCATCCCTCAGTGTTTGGCAGTATGCCTCGAGCCGCTCAGTGGCATCGCCTTGAACGGTTGCCGTACCCGAAACATAAGCAATTTGCCGATGCCCCAGTGAAATCAGGTGTTGGATTCCCAAAGACCCACTGACACGGTTATCAACGCTGATACAGTTGCATTCTAACCCAATTACGGTTCGACCAACAATGACCACTGGCAAGGTTTTGGAAAGCTGCTGCAATTCGCTGTCGGGAATACTCGAGCCTGTCAAAATAATCGCGTCCACGCGGCGGCTGGTTAACATGCTGAGGGCTTCGCGTTCTTCGTCAACCCGCCAGTGACCGCTGGCAAAAAGCGCATGATAGCCGCTGCCCTCCAAGCCCTCTTCGACCCCCGCCAGCGCCTCACCGTAAAATGGACTCGAGATGGCTTGTGTCACCACGCCGATGGTCATGGATTGTCCTCGTGCCAGTCCTTGTGCGATCACATTCGGGCGGTAATTGAGTTGCTCTATTGCTTTCAAAACCCGTTCGCGTTTGTCTTTGGCAACCACCGCCGTACCGTTCAAGATTCTCGAGACGGTGCTCGGTGAAACTTGGGCGATGGTGGCGACATCACTAAGGGTTTTGATTTCAGGCACACTAACTCCCTAAAACAGATTTAAGCTGTGAAAGACGTGATTTCTCGAGTGTGAAGCCGTGTTGAAACCAACATGGCGCAAAATTTCAACGTGTTTTAAATCAAGCGATGAGTAGATTATGGCAGGTTTTGAAAGCGCTGTCAAGAGTTTTGGAACGATTCGAGAATCGCAACTCAAGTTTGGATTCTTGGTTTTCAGTAAATCCCAAAATTCACTTCAAGAATTCGATACTCGAGATGCTGACCTGCCTTTAGGTGGAAGGCTTGGGACTCTGTTATCTGCAATATTGACCATAAATTCACGAGGACGCATTTGCGCCAAACATCTGGTATCTCGAGCGCAACAAAGCTTTGGGGCGCACTCTAAAATTGCCAGTAAACCTCGAGCCATTGCCTTTAATGTCGGGATTTGCGGTCTCGAGCAGGTATAGTTGCCCAAGAGGTTAAAACCATGTCAAGAACCAGCACCTATCTTAATTTTGGACGCAACACCGAAGAAGCATTTCTGTTTTACAAGAGCGTTTTTGGCACAGAATTTCTAACGCCAATCACCAGAATGGCCGAAAGTGGCGCACCAGACCTGAGTGACACCGACCAAAATCTGGTCATGAACGTTGCACTGCCAATTGTCGGCGGTCATGTGCTGATGGGCACAGATGCACCAGAATCGATGGGATTCAATTTGGTGCAGGGCAACAACGTTCACATCAACCTCGAGCCTGACACCTTGGAAGAAACCGAACGGCTTTTCGCGGCGCTCTCCGAAGGTGGCAAGGTTGGAATGCCGCTCGAGAAAATGATGTGGGGCGCGGTTTTTGGGTCGTTAACCGACCAATACGGCATTCAATGGATGCTCAACTGTACCGTTCAATAAATGTCGTTCAATAAATTTTAAGGAGAACCATGCCCACCGTTTTAACCGTCTCAAGCACCGTTAACGCCACAATTGAACTGGCTTGGCAAGCCTTCACGCAACCTGAGCACATCACCCAATGGAATTTTGCCTCCGAGGATTGGGAATGCCCAACCGCCAGCAACGATTTACGCGTTGGCGGCGCATTCTCGTATAAAATGCAAGCCAAAGACGGCAGCATGGGTTTTGATTTTGCTGGCATGTACAGCAAAGTCGTTCCGCTCGAGCAAGTTGATTACACGATTGGTGATCGAACTGTGAGTGTGACTTTCGAGAAGCTCTCGAGCGCGAAGACTAAAATTATGCAAGCGTTTGAAGCTGAAAACGAGAACAGTTTGGAATTGCAACAAAACGGTTGGCAAGCGATTCTTGAGAATTATAAGAAGCACGTTGAATCGCTGAAAACGGCGTAACTGTACTGTGGTTTTGCTGTCAAGACTCGAGTTATTGCCTGCCAACAACTCGAGTTTCCAGCCTCAGCTTGCCAACCCAACCAACCTCGCACTCTCGAGCCACAACCGTTCCTGTGCAGCCTCGTCGTGGGATGCGGCGCTCGAGGCAACAGGTTTTTTCTTATCAAAGTATTTGCCGCTGACGCCCTCGACTTCGTTGCTCGAGGCAAGGTAAATGCTTGTCTCTGCCCCCTTGTCGGGTGACATGGCAAAGACTTTGACCAGTGCCGCCAAACCGCGCCAGAGGGCACTCTTGGCGTTGCTGCCAAAACCTGTCCCGACCAAACCAGGATGCAGTGCATTGACCGTCACACCCGTCCCCGTAAGCCGCCGGGCAAGTGCATAGGTGAACATGACGTTGGCGAGTTTCGAGGCGCTGTAGGCGCTAAACGAAGCGTATCGCTTTTCAGCCATCAGGTCATCGAAGTCGATCTTGCCACCCGCTTGAGCGCCGCTCGAGACGTTGACGATGCGCGATGGCGTTCTTGCTTTGAGAACATCCAGCAGTAAATTGGTCAACAAAAAATATGCCAGATGGTTAAACGCGAACGTGTACTCCAGACCGTCGATGGTGGTCTGGCGCGTGTCGAACGACCCACCAGCGTTGTTCACCAAGACATCGAGCTTGGTGTGTTTTGCCTTAAATTCTTGCGCCACGCGCCGCACGTCGTTCATGCTCGAGAGATCAGCCACAAACAATTCAAGCTTGGTGTTGCCAGTTGCCTTTCGGATTTCCTCGAGCACCGCTTCGCCTTTGGTTTTGTTGCGGGCAACGATGCAGACGCTTGCCGATTGACGTGCCAACTCGAGCGCCGTCGCTTTGCCAATGCCACCCGTTGCGCCCGTGACCAGGACGGTTTTGCCAGCCATACTCATATGTTCCTCCAGCAAATTTGAGGGTCATTTGTCAGAAAACTCAAGGCAAAAATTGAGCCACCGATGGCGAGCAGGACACTCGAGCTGCGCCAGGTTATTTTCACAAGAACGGCGGTGTTTGCTGTTGCTCTGTCCATTTGCTTATGCCCTCCGTGGCTGTGCCGCTAGATTGGCAGTTTGTCTCTTCATACCCCACCACAACAGCCAGAAGATCAACAAAAATTCTCCGACGAACGTAAACATGGCGATGTTGATATTGTAATTGGGAATCAAGAGTTTGCCAAAACTGTCGATCAAATAACCCAGACCGGCGATGCTGATGAGGATGCCCAACCATTTGGGAAGCGAATCAGACTTGAATACCAAATAACCAAGCAACAGCAAATGAGCGCCAAAAAGCAATAATCCCAAGTCCCAGCCAGCATGAAAAGCACCTATGGACACCATCACTTGGGCATGCAACTGGTTTGTCTCAAAAGCCTTCAAATAGGCTGCCCCGCCCAGAAGTTGCGAAATGTTCAAAAGAGGCAATAATGCAACGGCAAACACGGCGGCATAAACCAGCCTGAACCATGCCGCCAGCAATGAAAGGCTTTTGTTGACTGGCTCGAGCAAAACATAAAGTGCCCAAGCCACCACCACGTCCAGCAGGGCAACCATCAGAAAAACGATGATACCGATGCGAAACAGCTCGAGGGATGCCAAAATATTGTTGGCAGTGGCGTTGGCGTCATTGGCGACAACCAAGTTTCCAAGCACGTAA
>JANMUC010000650.1:0-6904 GCA_031391225.1 Deinococcales bacterium | reverse complement strand
CGCGATTCGTCCGCCATCTTCACGGTGATGTCCTGCCAGCACAAGGTCTTCGAGGTACGGAATGCCAGCGTGCGCCAGAGCTTCACGGTAGCCTTGGTGTCGTTCGACGGCAGTTGAGATGGCAAAGTCACCCACGATCATGGCGATACGTTTGTGTCCCAGGCCAATCAGGTGGTTGATGGCGATTGTTGTGCCGCCAATGTTGTCCACCATGACGGTGTGCGCATTTTTAAGACCACTGGCACGATCAAGTTCGATGGTTGGTAAGTTGGGTACAAGTTTAAGATTGGTCTTCGCGCCTGGTGTTGGCACAACGATCAAACCTTGCGGCATGTGTCCGCGCAGACTCTCGAGGGCGCGACGCTCTTTATCAGATTCTTCGTCGGAATTAAATAAAAACACGGTGTAATCACTTTTGGTGGCGGCGTCCTGAATGCCTTTGGCAAGTAAGGCTTGAACCGGGTTAAGGATGTCCGAAATAATCACGCCGATGGTGCGGCTTTTGCCTTTTCGCAATCCACTCGCCAAATGATTTGGTTGATAGCCGAGTTCTTCTGCGGCTTGCAGCACACGGTTGCGGGTTTCCACCGCCACTTTATCGGGGCGTGAAAGCGCCCGTGATGCAGTAGCCGAAGAAACCTGTGCGAGTTTTGCCACCGCCTCGAGTCCGATCATCTGAAAACGATTGCATCCTTTCAAAACCAGATAAAACCTGTCCCCGACTTTAAAAGCTTGAAACGCGATGAAACATCATGACTTCTTACGATCTGATTACTGCAAACGATTACATTGGCGTTTTGGTAGTTTGCCACACCAACAGGCGGCTTGTCAATAGTTGATTTTGAGTCCAAAAAACATTGTTTGACACAGTGTTTTTTTGTTATCACTCGAGATACACGGCATCGGTGAATGAGTTTTGAATAGAGGCTTAATTGAAGCTCAAGTCTGCAATTTTGTTTTGGTTTTGCAGTCACTGTCTTGTCAGTAAACGCTGCAATTGAAGATAATACTCGAGTACAAGGCAGACTCATGGAATTTTTGAGTTTGATCATTAGCCCAGTAACCTATTGAAATTTCAAGGCTTGAGTTTGGTCTCTACCATCTGTCCTGCAATCGCGGCTTTCTCGAGTTTCCACATCGCGCTCGAGGCGAGTGCGATCAAGCACACCAGCGTTGACAGAATCCCGCCGCCAATGAACACACTGCGCACGCCGAAAGCTTCGCCAAGTGGTGCGGCTATCGCAAGCCCCACAGGTCCAGCCAAACCCATGATGGTGCTGAGCAGTGACAGCACGCGTCCTTGCATGTGGTTTGGCACGACGGTTTGCAGCACGGATGTCATCGGGGCGTTGCCGATTGAAAAGGTTAAACCGCTAACCGTCCACCAAACGATTGCCAACCAGAACGCGTTGCTGCCAGCCAGTGCGGTCAAGGCTATCGTGCCACACGAAACGGCAAATGACAGTAGCAAGACGAGTATCGGGCGTTTGCTTGGAAAAACACTGATGAGGATTCCGCCAACGATCATGCCCACGCCGGAAATACCTTCCATCAAAGCAACTTCATTCACACCCAAACCAAAGTGTTGTTTGACCAGCAATGGCGTTAACGAAAAGGTTGGCATCAAGGTCAAAATCACCAAACCCAAAATGCCGTACAACGTCAACAAACCGCGATCCCTGGCAACGAAACGCACGCCTTCTTTAAAATCATTCCAGACACTCGAGGTTTTATTCTGGGTTTCTTTGGGTTGTGGGATGGCGTAAAACAGCAGTGGTGTGATGCCCAATATGGCGGTGACCACGTCAATCATCAGTGCGCCTTGAAAGGGTAACCAAGCCAGCGCCAGTGCGCCCAATGGTGCGGCGGCAATTGTCATGATGCCCTGCAAACTCTGGTTTAAACCTGCGACTCGAGGCAGCCACGATTGCGGTACGAGGTTGGCGGTGCTGGCTGCTGCTGCTGGGCTTTGGAAGGCTTGCATGCTGCTGCGAATGAACATCAGAATGTAAATGTGCCACAGTTGCACGGTGTTGCTCGAGAAGAGTAAAACCAGCACGACCATGCACAGCGCTGTGATACTGTCAGCAACCATCATGATGGTGCGGCGCGGCAACCGGTCAGCCAGCGTACCGCCAAGGGGTCCCAGCAGGGCTTGTGGCAGCAATGCCATAACCCCAGCAATGGCGAGGGCGCTGGCGGAGTTGGTGGTGCTGGTGATCCACCACAGCAGCACAAATTGCGTCAAACTGCTGCCGATCAGTGACAGGGCTTGTCCAAGCCAGATGCTCCAAAACCGTGGTTGCCAGTTGCTCGAGGGGTCAATGGTCAGTTCTGAAGTGCTGCTGGGGTTCATGATCTAACCTCGAGTTTTAAGAGTTTAGGTAGGAAGAATAGAGGATAGATAAAAAGATACAAGTTTGGAATCCACCACGTTGGGTCAAAGTCGCCGTAAATCACCCAAAATGCAATGGCGTTTAAACCCGAACTGAACGTAAGCACCAGCGAAATGAGCGCAATTGAGCGCCAAAGCTCGAGTTTTTTGGTGTATGCCCAAAGCGCGGCAAGCCCCGTTGCACTGATTGCCAAATCGAGCGGTAAAAAAGACCAATTCCAAGCGGTTAAAATTGGGTTGGTGTAATCCTGAAATAGGTATTGCGCGGGAATCAAATGCAATGCGGTGATCAACCAATAGACAATAAATCCAAGATCAGTGAACCAGAAAAAAATCTTCAAGCTGCTCATTTGGTCAACTCCAGCAATTCAGTTAACAAACTCAAGCGGCGCGGTTCTTCAATCGTGTCCACGCCGAGCAATTCTGAAAACCAAAGCCCGTCACATGCTAAGCGAATCAATGTTGCTCGAGCTTCAGAGAGTCCGTCTTTGGTAAAATTTTTGTCGATAAATGCGAACTCTTGGCGCAATTGGTCGATCAATTCTGGGAAATGAACAATCACGTTCGCCAGCGCATTGGTCAACTCGAGTTCGTCGGCTTCGGGTTCAAAACTGGCGCGAATGTACGCCCGCGCAAATCGTCCGCGTTTGCGTTTGGGTTCAAGCTCGAGCGCCGTTTGCAAGCGCAGTTCAAAAGTCTGTGTGAGTTGGGTCATCAAACCGCTTAACAACTCGAGTTTGGTTGGAAAGTGATGCAGCAAACCACCCTTGCTGACTTGTGCGGTCAGCGCCACCTGCTCGAGTGTAAATTGCGTGTTGCCGCTGGCAATCACGATTTGCGCGGCGGCTTGAAGGAGTTTTTCTCGAGTTTGCGCAGGTGCTTTTTTTGCCATAAAGTTTACCGTCCAGTCAGACGGTTTAAGATACAGTCTGTCTGGACGGTTTGTCAAGTTGAAAAAAGCGCTGGGTTTCCCCAACGCTTTTGGCATCACCTCTCGAGCAATGTACCGGAAATTAACTCAAAGCGAATATGGCAAGTAAAATCACGCCAGGAACAACGTAAATCATTGGAATTGAAGTAACAATACTTGCCGTTTTGTGCTTTTTGAGCCTGAATAAAATCCAAGTCGCAATGATACAAACCAGCAGCACAAGAGGATAGCTTGCGACCAAATAAAATATGTTTGCGAGTAAAGGTCTATCCGAAGTGCCAAGTGCCGTCGCCAACGAAGCGCCTCCGATGTACAACAACCACGGAAACAATGCCAAAACACCAATCACCTGCGAAACGATCAACCAAACCACGGATTCTTTTTTGACTTCCATTCAGCTTATTCCCTTCAACGCTCGAGCCAGCATTTATTTCATGTCAACCCTATTTCATGTCAACACTGACATCCTCGAGCGTCTCATTGCCCGCCCAATCGCTCGCGCCAACCAAAACGCTGTAGGCTCCTGCGGGTACTTTAGCGAAACCGGCTTTCAGTTTTGTCACACCACCTTTTGGTACAACAAGCTTGATACCGGTTTTGGCATAGGTGTAATCGTCTTTGGTGTCATCAATCTGCAAGAATTCAAACTCGAGCTTGCCGCCCGCCAACAAATCCATCTCTCGAGGTGAAGTTCCGGAATCGTCCAGGGCGCTGATGAATTCCATACTTTCGGAGTCGAGTTGGATCACGACATCTTGGGCTTCCGTATCGCCTGGTGCGGTGTACAGTCCGCTGGCGGTCATGACCACATCGTCGGTTTCTTGATAAAAACCTGGGAACAAGCTGCGATTTTTACCGTCGGTCACGTACACCAAGCGACCATCCCACTGGGTGTCGTACTCGCCAGGGTCGGCGGCTTCGTAAAACAAATCGCCGTACAGATTAAACACGCTGTCGTTTACCGAACGCCCCACCGAGGCGTAAACGGCTTCCAAATCTTTGTCCGCCACTTTAAACGAAATCAGCGTCGGGACTTTCTCGGTTGGGTTGACATCGTTTTGCGTGTCGGTAATCTCGAGAGTCGGTGCGTCTTTGTTGTCGGCAACCTCACCAAACCACAACGTTAAGAAATCATCCCAACCACTGTTCACGCTCGAGCCGAGTTTGTTGTACGCCAGCATGGTATTTTCGTCGGGCAGTTTGCTGCGGTCTGCGGGCATCCAAACGCTTAAACCACGCGCACTTTTGTTCGACTGACCGAGGGATTTGGCGAAGACCATTTTGTCGATGCTCGAGATCACGTTTTTTGCCGCGTTGCGCACGTCGCTGCTCGAGGATTTGGCTAAAAACAAACTTGCCAGGTCGCCCAAGTCCACGTAAGGACGCGGGGCTTTGGGTTCTTCGGGGCTGATGCTGTACTCGGTGACTTTGGATCGTAAGCTCGAGAGGGTGTCGGATTCGTCCTGCCAATCGGCTTGCAAACTGGTGTTCAAGACTTTCACGGCGCTCAAGACATTGCCAAATTGCGTGGTGTCATAGGCGGCATGGGCGCGATACCGCAAATCGGCTTCGTCTTCGTTGTGGTGCGCCGCCCAGGTGGCAACCTCGCGCTTGCCAAAATCGAGCACACTGACGCTCGGATTCTTTTGCAAATAACCCAAAGAAGCCGTGTAATCCCAACCCGCACCATAATCAATTTCAGGGTCGGCAATATAGAGTTTGGTCAAATCCGCAAATTGTCCCAGCACCTCGAGTCCACCCATTAAACACGTGTCGAACGCCAGAAAGTCCAATTTCTTAACGCCAGTTGAAACCATCGCCGATTGAATCGCGCCCCTCATGTCAAAAACGTTCATGCCGCTCTCGCCGCTCGATTCGTCGCCGCCAAAGCCACCGTCCCACTGTCCGCCGTGATCCCACATGATCACACCGTAACGTTGCGCCGGAAAGCTGCGGACGCCCCATTGCAAAAAGCTCGAGAGCACTTTTGGATCGTCGGAATTTTGTTCCGGCAGTTTTTGCTTGACATCCAAATCACCTTTGGTCACCAAGCCGCGAATGCCGCCCGCCACGGATGCGCGATCCCACTGCACGACAATGTTAAAACCTTGTTTAGAGCCAACCGCCGCCATCTCCTGAAGGTCTTCCAAGCTCGAGCCTTCAAGGTTATTATCGCCGTGCAAGTACACCAGAATTGTCCAAGAGTTTGGGGCTGCCCCTTGACCATAAAACGCACCTGCGGGCATGGTCGCCTGCTGAAGCTCGAGTTTTTTTGGTGATAGCGTGTTTAACGCCTTTGGAACTGTGAAAAGCGCGTTGGCTTGGGCAGTGTTCGCTAGGATTGTCAAACCAAGTAAAGCCGTTATTTTGCTGAGTAATTTCATAGTGCCCCCTCGAGCATCGTCCAAAATGTTATTTGTTTCAAAAGCCTACCTCATTATGAACTCATATCAAGACACTCCAGCAAGCCAATCAAGCCAGAATTCTAGTCACGCTCGAGGTTTATGCGAGTTACAGTAATTTCAACCTCGTTGCCACAAGATAAAATCTTCGCCCTCTTTGGCATTAAACCGCGCCTCAAACCGTGCAAAGCCAAGTTTCTCGAGCACCCGCCTAGAGGCAAAATTTGTCTCGAGGGTTTCGGCTGTGACGCGCCTTGCAAATCCAAACTCGAGCGCCCAACTGACCAACGCCCCCACGGCTTTGCTGCCATAACCCAGGTTGTGATGCGTGGCGTTCAAACCATACCCAATCTCGACGCTGCCATCGGTATCAGGTTGACCTTTAAATCCAATCTGCCCGATTGCCAATCGCTCGAGCTTGTGAATCACACAGCCGCCAGGTTGATCGTTTGGATGCCCATGAAGTTCGACATGTGCTGCCCAAGACTCGAGAAATTCCAGCACATCACCAGGGTATTCGGGCGGGAATGTGACTTCGAGATTGAGGTCGGCAACAAATGCCGTGAAGTCATCTTTCAAAAGCCGCGTTTTCATGACTTCGAGCGGCGGGTGAACCAAAAAAAGTCGCGGCGTTTCCAGAATCATAAAATCACTTTAGCCTGTTAAACTTTGCTTACGGAGGAAAACTTATGATTCAACTGACCAGCAAAGTCGTGCTGATTACGGGTGCGGCAGGGGAGATCGGCTCGGCAACTGCGCGTTTGATGGCTTCCAGGGGCGCAAATTTGGTTTTGACCGATTTGAAACTCGAGCCACTGCAAACTTTAAAAACCGAACTCGAAACGGGCGGCGCAAAAGTCTTAACCATCGCGCATGATGTCAGCCTCGAGCAGGACTGGATGCGCGTGATCGAACAAGCCAAAACGCATTTTGGCGGCTTGCACGCGCTGGTGAACAACGCGGGCATTGGTGGTGTTCCCGCCAGCATTCCCAACTACCCGCTCGAGTCATTTCAACAAGTTTTAAACATCAATGTGACTGGTGTTTTTCTCGGCATGAAACACAGCATTCCCCTGATGCTCGAGTCACAACCTGTCACCGCCAGCATCGTCAACATCTCGAGCGTCGCGGGTGTCATCGGCGCACCAGGCATGATCGCGTACAACGCCAGCAAAC
>JANMUC010000645.1:0-2164 GCA_031391225.1 Deinococcales bacterium | reverse complement strand
TACCGCCAGCGTGACCGCCAACCTGACCGTGCAGCAAATCCAAGGCGGCATTCGCGGCATCAACGACCTGCTTGGAAAACGGGTGCTGACCGTTGCGGGCACAACCACAGACCGAGGATTTTTTTCGCCCAAGTCATTCTGTGGAAAGCTCATGGCAGCCCACCAGATGCCCTCAGTGACCCCTTTGATGTACCCCTTGGGGAAATCGGGGCGAGTGCGCATGACCAGCCACATCACATGCCCTGCAAGTACGATGCTTGCGAAGATCATGAAGGCGACAAAACCCAATTGCGGCGAGAAAAAGTTGCGAAACGCTGTCATCGGGTTAAACGTGGGGCGCATCGGAACCAGCACCTGAAGCCCAGAATTGAACATCGGTAAACTGAAATCAACGATTCGTTCGCGCTCTTTGGTGATGCTGATGCCCGCAATGCCAACGTCGGCTTGCTTTGTTGCCACGGCATTCAAGACCTCTTTAACGGTTTTTAAATACTTATACTGCGTGGTCCAGCCGTTCTTGGTGGCAATCGCATTCCACAGGTCAATGCTGTAACCTTCAAAACTCGAGCCTGCGGGCATGACGAACGGCGTCAATGGTTTGATGGCGACAATCAAAGTTTTTTGAGCAAAAACAGTGCTTTGAAGCGCCAGCAACAGCAAAACCATAAAACCAAAACGCATCAATCAATCCCTTTTCGCTTGTTCATTGAAATAACACCTTATCAGTCTGCCCTTTGTTTTACCCAAAGTCTCACGCCGAGTTTTTATCCCTCGAGCACGTGCCGCAACCAGACTTCGGGGCGATCTAAGAAACTCTGCCAGTCGCGCAAGAGGTCAAGATTGTCCCTGGCAACCTCACGAATGCCAAAATCACCAAACTCGAGAATCGTCGCCCCTGGTACGGACAGCACAATCGGCGAGTGCGTCGCGGCAATGACCTGCGAGCCGTTCTTGCCCAAGGTTGCCAACAAGCCCACCAGTCCAAGCGTGGCGTTGAATGACAGCGCGGTTTCGGGTTCGTCCAGAAAATACATGCCTTTGGATTCAAAATGCGTGTTGAGTAATCCCAGCAGACCCTCGCCGTGCGAACGGCGTGCCAGTGGACGCTCACTTGCCCTGGGGGCGGGTTTTGATTCGTGGTCAAGCCCAGCGATCAACGACCCCAGCGTTGACGCCCTTAAGAAAAAACCTTCGGTGGTGGCGTTCGCAGCGCAATTTAATTCTGCGTTCCAAGCCAACGGCACATCCTCGAATGACAACAACGTTCCGGTGCGGTTGCTGAACGGCGAAAGCGAACCAATTCTTGGATAACGCGCCGCCAATGCCTCGAGAATCGTGGTCTTACCCGAACCGTTCTCGCCAACAAAAAAAGTGATCGGCGTCTGAAATTTTAAACCATGTTTTTTAACGTGTTGCACCGCAGGCACTCGAAACGGGTGAAGGTCGTCACGCCATCTAGAATCGTTAAACTTTAAGCTTTGCAAATGAAGTTTGGTCACTGCTTAAAGTCTAAAGAAAACTGTGAACTCGAGCAAGCGAGCACTTAAGAATCATTGCAAATCAGACAACAATCTCGCGGGTCGTGATTTAAGGAATGCAGGTACACCAAATGCTTGGAACATTTCTGAAAATTGATTTCTCGAACGTAAAAATTCCAGTCTCGAGCCTCAATAAATTCAGGTCGAAATGCTGCCACCAAAATCCTAAATTGACGCAGATAATTCATTGCCCACGGCTCTTGGTCTGGTCCCGGTTCATAACCCAAGTGTTCCCAGCAGTGACGCTCGAGCGCCAAATCGATCACTTCAATCAAAAATGATTGCTGCTCGAGAAACGCGGCTGCATCCCATTTGATTTGGGCAAGATCAAAACCGACGATACCCAACCCGATCACAGACTGGTCTTTTTCGGCAAACCAAACCATCAAGGTTTTCTGCCAATCGTTGCTGGCAAGATCACTGCCTGCCAGCAACAAAACGCTCAGAAACACGGTTGTTCCGCCGTTGCTCATCTGTAAATCAGAGAGCTTCGATCGTTCAAGGCTGACGTAATTTGCCATGATACCTATCTGAGAACTTGCAGTTTGGGATAAAGCACGTCTAGCACAACACTCTGCTTTCCTCAATCAAGGCTTCCAACCGATGAACCTCAGCCCTCAACGCAC
>JANMUC010000624.1:0-3249 GCA_031391225.1 Deinococcales bacterium | reverse complement strand
GTACGGCATCAGCTTGCAAGGCAAAGCCGTTGGCGAGTTGAACAGCGCCGACAGCCGCTCCAAATTCTTGACGGGATTTCATAATCTGCTGCATTTGGCAACCGTATTCTTCAAGCAAGACGATGACACCACCGTGGTCGCCGATGCCTTCCCACTGGTCAATTCTTTGCGCGATTTGCACATGGTTCTTTCGCAAGGGGCAAGCAATCAATTTGGTGATTTACCAACCACCGCCCGCCAGGAAATGATGATTCAACAATGGTTGCTGGCACGTCCAGAATTCCGTGATTTCTTGCCAACCAAAGCCAACGTCGCATACCCAGAACCTTGGATGGATCGGGTCGATGCCATGAAAGGACTGATGGGTTGGAGCGACACTTCAGTGATGCACTTCAGTAACCTGGCACAGTTTGGTGAACAACTGCTTTTAAGCGTGCGTTACGGCGGTTGGAGCGTTTCGGGGATTGGTGCGGTTCACGCAGCAAATTGGGCGCGGTTCTGGCGGCAAGAAATTCAGGGCTACATTTACGCCTACCTCACGGTTACACGGGTTGATCTGAGTGCCAGTCAGGTGGATACAGCGGCGTCCAACGACCGCAACCTGCCGCCGTCGGTGCATCTGATCCGCCAACTCGAGCAACAAAAACGCAGCCTGCCCAGCCCTGTCAGCTCCAATCTGGTATCGGTTCGTCAGAATCGTTTGCCGCGTTCAGGGGGTTGACCATGAAATCCTACCCTTGGCAGGATGAGTTCAAACCCAACCCTCGAGCGACGACACCACGTAAACCCTCGAGTTTGGGACTTCGGAAACAACCGACCTTCAACACCGCTTCAACCGGCACACCACGACTGATTTCCAAAGAAGAAAATCCATTTGGGCTGACCTTGTACCTCGAGATTGACCTTGGGATTGCCGTGCAACCCCGCAAACATGCCAAGCACATCACTGGGGTCTTCATTCCAAGAGGTTTGCGCCCTAAGGCACTCAATCTGATCTTGTACTTGCACGGCGTTAAAACTCGAGCAGATTTAAACATCAATGAGTATTGGTCGGCTCGTCATAACCCGCACTTTGCGTTGCGTGAAGCTTTGGCAGCCACGGGTCGTCAAGCGATCCTGGTTGCTCCAACACTTGGACCGCGTTCTCAACGTCAGGTCGGCAGCTTAATCAAGGCGGGCGGTCTGGACGCCTACTTGGCGCAAATCGGGGCTGGTCTTGTCGCCCACGCCAATTTCAATCAACCGCTGGCAAACATTGTGCTGGCTTGTCATTCTGGCGGCGGCTATCCGATGCAAAAAATTGCGATGGCAGCCAACAAAAGTGCCGCCCTGATCCGCGAATGCTGGGGCTTTGATTGCACCTACTTTGATGACGACCCCCAGTGGTTGAGTTGGGCAAAAGCCAAGCCGCAATCACGGCTGTACCTGTACTACCTGCCCAATTCTGCCACCCAACCAAGGGCTTTACAGTTGGCAAAAAAACTACCAAACCTGATCGTGCAAAAAGCCGACACTCGAGCCTTAAAAGCCTTGTATCCAAAAACCGTAGCCCACAACCTCGTGCCGCTCACGTACTTTGCTCAGCGATTGAACAACACCAAATTCTTGGAAGAGGGTCAACCAAGCACGACCCCTGCCCAAACCAATACACCCAAGCCGCCAAGTTCGGGGTTTGTGCCCACCCCACTCGAGTCTCCTGGTGGTGGACGCGTGACCAACAAAACCGATCCCAAACCTCAAGACGTGGTCAATGTACCTCGAGCATCTGGCGGCACCGTTCTGCTGCATCGTGTTGCCGCCCAAGCTTGGCAAGCCCTGGTGAACGCCGCCCGTCAAGATGGACTCGAGCACCCTTTGTTGCTGCCCGTTTCTGGTTATCGCAGCTCGAGCCGTCAAAAGCGATTGTGGGAAAAAGCCAAAGAGCGTTACGGTTCGGCACAAGAAGCCCGAAAGTGGGTCGCGCCACCTGGGAACAGCGCCCATCAATCTGGACGCGCAATAGACTTTTCGCTTGGCGTGCCCCTAGGTAAAAAATACCTGGCAAAACAAAAACAATCCAGGGCGTACAAATGGCTGGTGCAAAATGCCAAACGTTTCGGCTTTTACCCGTACAAACTCGAGCCTTGGCATTGGGAGTACAACCCAGCCGCAAGCGGTCAACAACTCGAGTTTGAAGGATTACCAGAATTAAAGCATCAGATCAATTGCAATTGCCAAAAATGCCAACAAGAAACGCTCGAGCTTGAATATGACAATGAATTCTCGGATATTTTTCAATTGCCAAAAATAGGCACTGCGCTTGTTTCCGGGGCGCTGAATGCACTCGGGTCAAACTCGGGCTTACGCCAAAAGATGGTGGCAACCGCCTTGCAAGAATGGCAGCGTTGGGGGCAAGGCAAGATTAAAGAAAACGACCCCACCATGCGAGCGGTGCTGTTCGATTACTGGTTGACTGGCGCAAATGTTCGTCGCAGTGGCAAAAAATGGTGGTCTGCCCACCCCTGGAGCGCCGCGTTTATTTCTTGGGTGCTCAAAAAATCTGGCGCGGGCAAAAGCTTTAAGTACAGCCCCGCCCATGCCACCTATATTGTCTGGGCAAAGCAAAACAGGCTTGCCAACAACGCCAGCCCATTCAAAGCCTACCGTCTGAACGAAGCCAAACCACGCGTTGGTGATCTGGTCTGCAAAGCTCGAGCGGGCAGTGGCGCAACGTACGACACCATCGTGGCGGGCATGCGTACCCACTGTGACATTGTGACTGAAGTACACCCAGATCACGTAATCACGATAGGCGGAAACGTCAAACAATCCGTTTACAAAACCCCAGTCAAATTGGATGCAAACGGCTACGTCAATCAAACGGGATATTTTGCAGTTATCAGGGTTGAAAATCCAACGCCCGCAGCCTCACAACCCGCATCACCCAGCCAACCTCGAGCCACCCTCGGAACGGGAAGTGGAACATCAACACAACCTCTTCAACCAGCATCTAAACTTGGTGCGTTAAGTGGGCTGACTCCGGCAGAAGATAAAGCCCTTGCCATTACCAGCACGTTTGAAACCGGTGTACCACGTGGTTTTTATGGACTGAGCAGCAACTTTGATGGTTATGGGCTTTCTTTTGGTCTTGTCAATTGGAACATCGGCGCAGGCAGTCTGCAACCACTGTTGCGTGATTTTGCCACAAAACATCCTCAGCGCTGGAATGCCATTTTTGGCTCAGACGCAACACTATTTCTCAACAAGATG
>JANMUC010000612.1:0-6625 GCA_031391225.1 Deinococcales bacterium | reverse complement strand
CCAAGAAAAATTCTAATATCCTAAAAAAGTTTAACCCGAATTTTAAGACTCGAGAAACAAGACGTTGGAGACAGTGTTTTTGTCTCCAACGGGATTAAACTCTGGGTATCTCGAGCGCTGGAACTGTTCTTTGTACCAAGAATGTATCACGCATTGGGCGAAAAAACCATGAAAAGTTGCACAAACGCTGTGCTGATCGAGGTTTAAGATTCTTCAGGTTCAATTGAACTTTGCACGATCATAGGTTTTTTCGGCAGGAAGCACCTGAAACCGAGTGCTTTCTGATGCACCCATCGCAAATCAAGTAGCAATTCATGAATGCCACAATGCCATTTTTGGGTGCAATCAATGCGTTTACAGCGATTTTCATATCCGTTGACGCGCTTCTTGACCCTTAAAGCAGCACCTGACGGGCTTGGGTCGCTTCTTGACCCTTAAAGCAGCACCTGTCTTGATCCCAGGCGTGCACCTGACGGGCGGGAGCGCTTCTTGCTCGTAAGATAGCACCTGGCGGGCTACTCGCGCTTCTTGATGCCAAAATGCACCTAGCGGGCGGCATCGCTGACGGGCTTGGGTCGCTGTCTGTTGCGACTCCCGTCGGTCGCCAATGTTTGACACGAAGCGTCAAACATTGTGCAAGGTGCTGTAGGTGCGTTTTGGGATTAAGAAGGGTGGGAACGAGTCTGGTAGGAAACGCCATTGGCATCCAGTGCGTTGCGGATAAAAAATGGCGTTGAGGATGATGCGTCAACCCCCATTTAAGGCAAGTTTTGTTTTGGCGTTTGGGGAGGAGTTTCTTAAGGTATTTCCATTGGCGTTTGGTAAGATCGTTTGGGTAAGTTTGTTTCATCGCAGAAAGAAATTACCCACTTATTTTGGGAGATTAGTCCCATTTCTTGCATTCGGGATTCACGTCTAACTCGACTTCAGACAGCCTCTGAAGAGCGATTCCTAGGGATTCCTGAACATTTTGGGTCTATTGAAGATCCAAAATGGCTACGCCAAGTTGAGGTTGCTGTACTTAAGAAAGGTTTCATTGATAGTAATTCCGAATTCATTATGCAAATTACTAATGAATTTCTTGACTACCCAAAATATAATCAATTTACTAATGATTTAAAAATATTCTTAAACAGAGTTTAAATGTCAAAATAGAGCAAATTATTGCAATTAACTCTGATTTTGTTTTAAAATTAAAAGGATTCAAGCTTACAATCTCAATCCTTCAACGCACCCATCAGTTTCTCGAGGTCTTCTTTGGTGTTGTAATGCGCTACACTAACCCGCACTGCACCATTTGGCATCAAGCCCAGCGCGGTCATCGGCATGGTGGCGTAATAATGCCCTGCCGCAACGCCCACACCTGCCGTTGCAAGCCGTTCGGCAACTTCTAGCGGCTCGAGGTTTGGCATGTTGATGCAGAACGTTCCGACGCGTCCTGAAGTGCTGGGTTCGCCGTAAAAACTTAAACCTGGAATGTCTTTAAATTTCTGAATAGCAAATTCCATCAGTGGTTGCTCGAGAGTCTCGATTTGAGTATACGCGGCTTGTAAACCTGCGCGTCCCGTTGCACCGCCACCCAGAATGGTGCGTAAATACTCGAGCGTTCCGAGCCATCCTGCGAGGCATTCGTGGTTGGTCGTGCCTGGTTCAAATTTTTGCAGGCTGTCGTCTTGAATAAAATGCAGTTTGTCGGCTGGAAGTTGCGCCAGCAGTCCTTCGCGCACGAACATGAACGCGGCGTGCGTGGAAAAAACCTTGTAACTCGAGAACACCGCAAAATCCACGCCGAGTTTTTGCACGTCTGGCAGGTGATGCGGGGCGTAATGCACCATGTCGGTGATCGTCCACGCGCCAACGGTTTTGGCAATCGCGCTAGCGCCCGCCACGTCTGGGGCGGTTCCCAGAGAGTTCGCGGCAGAACAGACCGCCAGCAGTTTTGTGCGGCTCGAGATCAATGCGCGTAAATCGTCTAGCTCGAGATGGCTTTCTGGAAATTTCGCCCGCCAGATTTTGATAATGACACCTTGTGCCTCAAGGCTGCGCCAAGGACTGGCGTTGGCTTCATGCTCGAGTTCGGAAATAATGATCTCATCGCCGGGTTTAAAAATTCTCGAAAATGCCCGTGCAAGTTGAAACGTCAGGGATGTGGCGCTTGTGCCAATCACAACTTCAGACGGCTTGCAATTTAAGAATTCGCTTGTCTCGAGGCGCGTTTGAATTTTGATGTTCGTGGCAGTTATGGACCCTGGGTATGGCATTCCAACATTGCACGAGGCGGTACTCAAAAAGTTCACAATGGCATCAATGCACTGCTGTGGCACTTGAGCGCCAGCCGCGTTGTCCAGGAAGCTAAAACCGTTTTGAAAAGCGGGAAATTGCGCTCGAGCGTCTGTGTTGTTCATGCTCGAGTTTAATACAAAAGCCTGGGCTATGATTGACCGATCATGGATTTAATTGACGCACATCAACATTTTTGGAACCTCGAGAGGGTTGCGTATCCTTGGTTGAAACCCGAGCACGGTGTTTTGAACCGCACATTCATGTCCGAAGAACTCGAGCCTCAACTCCTTGCGGCGGGAATTTCTGGGACGGTGTTGGTGCAAGCGGCAAATGGTTTTGAGGACACGCGATCAATGCTCGAGCAAGCCGAGAAGTTTTCGTGGATCAAAGCGGTGGTGGGTTGGATTCCGCTCACCGAACCCGAAATTGCAACTCGAGCGCTTGAGGTTTTTGGCAAGCATCCCAAATTTAAGGGCGTGAGACATTTGATTCATGACGAACCTGACGCGGATTATCTATTGAAACCTGAAGTGCTCGCGACGCTCGAGATTCTGGCAGAACAAGATCTAACGTTTGACATGCTCAGTGTTTTGCCGCGTCACCTCGAGCTTGTGCCGATGATTGCGGCAAAAATTCCAAAACTGAAAATGGTCATCGATCACTTATCCAAACCGCCGATCAAAACGCGTGGTTGGCAGCCTTGGGCGGATTTGCTGAAAGCTGCCAGCCAGCATGAAAATGTGTACGCCAAAATTTCGGGTTTGAACACCGCTGCCGACTGGGAAACCTGGAATGCCAGCCATCTCGAGCCTTACGTTAATCATGCTTTTCAGTGTTTTGGGGCAGAACGGTTGATGTTTGGCAGCGATTATCCTGTGGCAATTTTGGCGGGGAATTATGCCAAAGTTTGGCACGAGACAAACGTGCTGCTCGAGAAACTTGCGTCCGAGCAAAAGGCGCAAATTTTGGGCGGAACAGCAAGAGAATTTTATGGCTTGACTTAAAACCAAATTGTCACTCGAGCTAAAATTGTTTTCTTGGCTCAGGTTCGAACACTTTTGTTTGGCACGCTGCATTGGATGGTTCGAGAATCTTGAAAGATTGAGCATTTGATACAACTCGAGAAACCCGTGGATGCTTAAACGCGCTCAAATTCTGGTTCAAACTCGAGATCAGGACTTGAAGGGACGTGAAATAAATCCAATAAAGCACAACCCGTTCGGCTGAGGCTGTAATAAACTGACCTGCCACGCCGATGCGGTTCGACCAGACCCGTTTGCCGTAGCACGCCAAGATGCTCTGAGACGCCGCTTGAGGAGAGTCCAAGGCGTGTGGCGACCTCCAAGGTGCTGCTCGGTGTCTCGAGGCTTAAAAGCACCTCTGAGCGCCCAGCGCCGAGCAACATCTCGAGCGCTTGGTTGGCGGGTGGTGGCTCGTTCGACCAGAGGTTGGCGACGCCGCGCGGGGTGTACGCCAGCACGGGTTGCCAGGGCGGGTCTAGGATGGTCATGTACTTGGGCCAGGCAAACACCGATGGCATCAGCAGCAAACCGCGTCCGTCGAGTTTGACATTTGTGGGAATGCTCGAGCACATGGATTTCTCGAGGTGTAAAACGCCGTTCTCGAATTTGACAAGCGGGTCAATGTTTTCAAACAAGGCTGTAGCGCCGCCAAGTGCTAAATTTCTGGCTCTGGTGTAAACATCGGCTTCAAGAATGGCACGCAATTTAGACCAGTACATCTCGAGGGTGCGTTCCCAAAAAAGTTGCAAGGCTTGGGCAAGTTTCTCGAGGTTTGCTTGAGGGTGAGCCATGAAATCTTGTGCCGCCTCGGGCAGTTCGCGTACATCTTGCCAGGTTTGCGCAATTTCACGGCGCACAATCGCATGGTCTGTGTTCAGTAAGGTTTCCAACTCGCTCGAGAAATCTGGCAATGGGGTTGTGGGTGGCGGTGTTAAAAAATCGGGAATGTACCAATTGAAACTCAAATGCGAAGGTCGAATCAGGACTTTGAGAATCTCGAGGTCAAGCCCCTGGATTGCGTCTTGCGCCTCGCAAATCCAAGGCAGGTGAATACCATGATGACTCGGCTCGAGCGTTGCTTTAAAACCCATGACGGTTTCAAACAAACTGCTGAACGCAAAACGCGTGCGGGTCAGGTCGAGGCTTGAAAAATAAATTCGCTTTCCCATGAACACGTTGTACTCCGAAAAACGTATAATGCCAATAGATTCGGGGTTTACCGAATTGATATCAATCTTTAAACCGTGGGACTAGAGTTTGCTCATGAACTGGTTAATGACAGAGCACATCGCCCGTGAACGCCAACAAGCCCTGCTCGACGAGAGCAGCACCCGTCACATGGTTGAACTCGAGACGCCGAGTTTCAAAACCCGAGTCGCACAGTGGTTGCGCAAAACCGCCGACAGGCTCGAGCCGATCTGTCAGGAGGCGATGCAAATCTCAAACTCAGAACTTGCAAGCTCTAAATAATGGCTCGAGCATCAAAAAAACCGCGCACATGGCGCGGTTTTCTGTTTTACGAGTTTTTTACTTGCTAACAACAACCATGTTGGTCGGCAATTTGCGCATGGCGCGAGCAGAAAGCCAAACGGTTTTCTTGACGCCGTCAACCAAAACGGTTTTCTTTTGAAGGTTCGCGTATTTACGCACCTTAGAGATGCCAGTGGTTTTCTTACCAACGCCGCCTTCGGCTTTGGCTTTACCGCGTCGTTGCACGGTGTTGACCACAATGCTCGAGACGCCCCTTACAACACAAGTCTTCGCCATGATGTACTCCTAAAAATTAAGCCCGTGAAAATTAAGCCCCTAAAAATTAAGCGCGTGCCGATTTAGCCATGGTGACCAAGGCTTCAAAAGCCACTGGTTCACGCACGGCGAGGTCTGCGAGCATTTTGCGATCCACTTCGACTCCAGCCAGCTTCAAGCCGTTGATGAACAGGCTGTAGCTCATGCCGTGCAAGCGTGTCGCGGCGTTGATACGTTGAATCCACAAGCGACGGAAATCGCGTTTCTTGTTGCGGCGGTCACGGTAGCTGTACGTTGCCGCGTTAAGCAGCGTCTGTGAGGCGTTCTTGTAGTTCTTAGAACGTGTACCCCAGAAACCCTTGGCGCGTTTTAGAATCTTCTTGTGACGACGACGACGGACAATACCGGTCTTGGCGCGTGGCATTATTTCACCCCGTAAGGCAACATGCCTTTAATGCGCGGTTGATCGTGATCGGACAGCACATAAGCGACGCCCTTGCCTTGAATTTCTCCGCCTGACTTGTGGTACGAAAGGTGACGTTTGCCAGCCTTCCAAGCCATGACTTTGCCAGTACCCGTGATTTTCACACGGCTAGCGGCAACTTTACGAGTCTTTAACTTACCCATTTCTGCCTCCGCTCGAGGGTGTTGCGGTGAATCCGCGAACCCTGGAGTGCGGCGGTCTCGAGTTTTACCCGAGGACACTTAAGCCGCGCTCTCTTAGAGCCGTAGAAATATACCCTATAAAGCAAAGTCGCGCAAGGGAATTTTTACAATGGGTTTTTCGCAAAACCATTTTATCATCTTGTCCGTATACCGTGTCTGAAACCAGGTACAGGAGGTCAGTATGAACGAAGTCTCAAAATCCCGTCGTGAAGCCCTTAAGGTCATTGCTGTTGGCAGCGCGGGT
Organism: Deinococcales bacterium; assembly: GCA_031391225.1. Taxonomy (GTDB): domain Bacteria; phylum Deinococcota; class Deinococci; order Deinococcales; family JAAFIG01; genus JANXTZ01. The sequence goes on along the minus strand of JANMUC010000612.1, from coordinate 664 downwards.
GTTGCCTTTGGAGCGCAACTTTCAACGTTTGCCCAAACCGCCGAAATTAAACCTGTCAACATTGCCAAGCTCGAGAAGCTTGCCAAAGATTGGGATGTGGTGGCGTTCGATTTTCAAGGCGCAGCCTCGCAACTGGCTCGAGTGCCAATGCCCAAAGACGAGAAACTGATGAAATCTGGTCGGGTGATCGAGGTCACAGTGGACAAGACCAAAATTTACTTAACCGCGTACAGCTTAAGTTGCACCCATCAGGGTTGCAAAATTGGTTTGCAGGACAAAGACCACGTTATGGGTTGTGCTTGTCACGGCAGTACATTCAGTGTTGCTGACGGTAGCGCAATCAAAGGACCCGCCAAAAAGCCGCTTTTGGGCATTAAGCTCGAGGTCAAAGACGATGCGGTCATGGCTGTTGGAATGTTGACCTAAACCTCTTGATTTTTGAAAGCTCGAGCCATAGAACTCGAGCTTTTTTGTTGCAGCAAAAAACAGCCACCAAATTGGTGGCTGTTCCAAAAAGCTGTTTTGAAACTCGAGATTTAGACTTTGCCCTTGAGGGTGCTGGATGCTTTGAACTTCAAGCGTTTGCCAGCAGGAATCTTGATCTTCTCTTTTGTGCCTGGTTTGACGCCAGTACGAGCTTTGGTTTTCACCACGCTGAACGTAC
>JANMUC010000597.1:0-8001 GCA_031391225.1 Deinococcales bacterium | reverse complement strand
GGCGTTGGGCGAGGCGTCCGAGCGGTTCAGCCCAATTTGAATTGGTATCCATAAAGTCCGAAACCACAAACAGCAATGCCCGCCGCTTCAACGTGCGTTCGACCCGCTCCAGTGCAGCCTCGAGGTTGCTGAAATTACCTGGGGCAACGTTTTGCTCGAGGTTGGAGAGTTGGTGCAAAATGTTCAGGGTTTGCGCCCGTCCAGTGCGCGGTGGCACAAATTTAATGCCTGCCTCGTTGACGCCCAAACAGCCAATCTTGTCGCCGTGCCGCGTGATAATGCTCGAGAGAACTCCAGCAAACTCGAGTGCGAGGTCGCGTTTTAAGACGCGTCGCGTGCCGAAAGTCATGCTCTTGGAAAGGTCAGCCACCATCCAGGCGGTGATTTCACGTTCTTCGCGGTACTGACGGACGTGCAATTTGCCAGACCGCGCTGTGACATTCCAATCCATGCGGCGTACTTCGTCGCCTGGTTGGTACTCGCGGATTTCGGCAAGGTCGAGGCTTGGACCGTAAAAAATCCCCGAGTAATCACCAAACAAAAACCCGTCCAAGCGTTTAATGACTTTCAGCTCGAGCCTTCGCAACAACGCTTCAGGCAATTCTGGAGCTTTGGGTTCACTTCGAGTCTCAACTGGTGCTTTAGGTTTTGGTCGGCTTAAGGTCAGCATGTTTTGGGTTTCTCGAGTTCTCAAAGATGGTATACGAATTTTAACGGTTTAAAGATTGACTTCCATGCCCGTTGTCTGGCTGTTCTGGGTTTTGTACGGATCGCCCATGTGCACTTTTGGCAGTGGAATGGCTTTCAAGATCATGTCGATAAAGTCTTCCATTTTCTTCTCATCCGCCAGTGCCTCGTAGGACGGCATGATGCGGTGACGCAAAATTTCTGGGGCGAGGTCGCGGACATCTTCAGGCAGGGCGTACTCACGCCCGCGCAAGACTGCCAGGGCTTTCGCACCCAAAATAAGGTTGACGCTGCCGCGCGGCGATGAACCGTAAGCGATGTATTTTTTCAGTTCTGGTAATTTTGCTTCGCTCGGGTCACGGGTGGCACGCACCAGCCGCACGGCGTACTCGGTGACATTTGGATGCACGTAAATGCGATCCGCCATCTCCTGCAAACCGCGCAATTCCTCGCTCGAAAGCACTTTGTTGATTGCCTCAAATTTGGTGCTGACCCTGTCCACCACGGTCATCTCTTCGTGGAAACCAGGATAGCCAATGATCACTTTGAACATAAATCGGTCTACCTGCGCCTCGGGCAGAAAGTACGTGCCTTCGGACTCGATCGGGTTTTGGGTGGCAAGTACCAAAAATGGGTCGGGCAGTTTAAATGTTTGCTGCCCAATCGTGACCTGTCGTTCTTGCATCGCCTCCAAGAGCGCACTCTGAATTTTGGCGGGCGCACGGTTGATCTCGTCTGCCAAGACTAGATTTGCCATGATCGGACCGATTTCAATCTCGAATTTGGATTCTTTTTGGTTGTAAATTCGCGTACCAATCAAATCGGCTGGCACAAGATCAGGCGTGAACTGAATGCGGCGAAATGACCCGCCGATGGCATCGGCGGTGGTCTTAATCGCCAAGGTTTTCGCAAGTCCAGGCACGCCTTCGATCAAAATATGCCCCCGGGCAAGCAGCGCCACCAGCATTCGCTCGAGCATCAAATCTTGACCGACAATCACGCGTTTGACTTCAAAGAGTAGCGTGCGCAGTTTGGCGGCGGCTTCGACCACGGAATTTGGTTCAATGGTTGGTTTGGCGCTCATATCGTCCATGTGTTTGCTCCCAATTTAGAGTTTAGCTGCGGGTGTTCGGCAGGGTTGGCGCGAAAGGATTCAAAGGATTTTCTGGATCAGTTGGGGTATTTGGTGCACTGGGTGTTGGATTGCTGGGCGTTGGAGTGCTGGGTTGAATCGGCACCGCTCGAGGTTGGGCTGGCGTGTTTTGCGGTGTGCTGGGTTGAGGTGCATTACTCGGCGCACCGGGTTGCAACGGAATCAACTCTTGCGGCGGACCACCACGTCCAGGCTGATTGCCATTTTGCTGCCCTGGTTGTGGTTGTTGTCCTGGTTGCGGGAAGGTGAACAACTTTCCATCCTGGTAAATTTGCACAGGGCAATCTTGCGGTTGCTGACCCTGCCCAGGCGGCGGTTGCTGACCCTGCCCAGGCTGCTGACCACCAGGATTTAACGGGATCAACTCTCGAGCGTCGTTGTTGGGTTGTGGGGAGGTTTGCGTATTTTGAACATGAATCAAACCAGGAATGGTTTGATTCACGGTGATTATGTCTTTTGGTGCACTCGAGCGACCAGCCATAAAGCCACCAACGGCGAGTAAACCTCCAACCAACACCAACGCCATTTGTTTAAGCATCTCGAGCACCTCCATTAGATTGTAGTTTACTGAATTATCTGTGCGACAACTGAGAGCTAAACCCGTAAATCAGCCCCCTCAAGACGTTTGCCCAACATTTCATGACCCACTCGTGTACACTAAGCAACCCAAGTCTAAACTTGGAATGTAGAGGAACTGTGAATGCATAAAGTAGCCATTGTAGGACGCCCCAACGTGGGCAAATCAAGTTTATTCAACCGCATGATCGGCAAACGCTCCGCCGTGGTCGCTGACGAACCAGGCGTGACACGCGATGTCAAAGAAGAATTCATGATGTACGAAAACCACCGCATTTTGCTGATGGACACTGGCGGACTGTGGAGCGGTGACGAGTGGGAAGCCAAAATTCTCGAGAAAGCCGAAATGGCAATCCATGACGCGCAAGTGGTGCTTTTTGCCGTTGATGCCCGTACCGAACTTTCGAGCGCCGATGAAGAGATTGCCAAATGGTTACGTCGTTTGGGTAAACCGGTGATTTTGGTCGCCACCAAGATTGACTCGAACAAACAAGAAAGTCTGTTGTTAAACTTGTATCAACTCGGTTTTGGTGACCCGATGCCAACCAGCGCCGAACACGCCAGGGGCTTGGATGACGTGATGGACAAGGTGCTCGAGATTCTGCCCAAAGATGACGAGGAAATCACCGATGTTTCACCGATTCGGGTGGCACTGATCGGACGCCCCAACACGGGCAAATCGAGCATGTTGAACGCCATCACGGGTTCGGAACGCGTGATTGTCTCGCCGATTGCTGGGACAACCAGGGATGCGATTGATATTGAGTTTAATTACGCGGGTCAGCGCTTTATCCTGATTGACACCGCCGGAATTCGTCACCGTCCGAAAGACAATATTGAATTGTTTGCGCAACTTCGCTCTGAGCAAAGCATTAGAAACTCCGATGTCAACCTGTTGGTGATTGATCCATTTGAACTGGGCGATCACGAGATGAAACTGGCAAACATGGCGTACGATGCTGGTAAACCCGTCATCATCATCATTAACAAGTGGGATTTGGTTCCAGAAGAAGACCTTAAAAAAGTCGAAAAAGACATTAGCCAGCGCCTTAACCACCTTGATTTTGCACCTCGAGTGTATACAAGCGCCATCAACGAATACGGTATTCACGAACTGCTCGCCGAATGTACCAAACTCTACACGCTCTGGCAAACCAGGGTTTCGACGGGCGATTTGAACAGGTGGCTTGAGGTTTGGCAGATGCGTCAACAAATGCCGAACTTTAAAGGCAAGCCTTTGAAGATGTATTACATGACCCAAGCCGAAACCGCCCCGCCAACTTTTGTCATTTTTTGCAATCGGGCAGATTTTGTGACTCGAGCTTACGAAGGCTTTTTGCGAAACCGAATCCGTGAAGACCTCGAGCTTCCAGGCATTCCAGTGCGCATCGTTTGGCGTGAACGTGGCGCGGCATTCCAGAAGAAAGAAAAAACCTCGAGCAAAGCCGAAATTGCCCGTGAAGAACATGCGCTCGAGGGTGAACGCGGGTCGAAGCCGCCGAGTGCCAGAAGTGAACGGCGCAAAGCGGCAGCCGAAAAAATAGATAAAAAGTAAAACTCGAGATGCAAGCTTCGGAGTCGTGATCAGCGACTCCGAGTTTATTTTAACTTCGGAATCTTTGTCTAGCGTATACTGAGATATGCCTCGGGTTTCGCCAGTCAAAACCGTTGCCACTTTCGAGGATTACGTGCGTTTCGAGACAACCTCTGACGTGCGGCACGAATTTATGGATGGCAACCTGTTTGTCATGGCAGGCGGCTTAAAACGACATAATTTTGTGGCGGGAATGCTTTATGCGAAACTTCTGCCAATCTCTGTCGCTCGAGGGTGCTACACATATTTTGCGGACGTTATTACCCGAATGCCAAGCGGCAAAGGGTATTACCCCGATGTTCTGGTGACTTGCGTCTCGAGTATTGATACTAATCGTGTCGTGTACCGCCCGAATATTTTGATCGAAGTGCTCTCACAAAGTACCGAAGCCATAGACCGAGGCGAAAAATGGGAGCAATACCAAACCATTCCCAGCCTCGAGCGGTACGTGCTACTTTCGCAGAACGAACCCGTCGCAGAGATCTTCTCGAGGACGGATGGCAAGTGGTTATACGAGCGTTTTACAGGCGATGCGAAATTGATTTTTACGAACCTAAAGCTTGAAATTGTGCTTTCGGACTTGTACCAGAATTTGCCCGATGCCGAACCAGAAGAACGCTGACGGCTCGAGAATTCTTAGTGTTTTGCTTCGTGCTCGTTGATCTGAATCAGCATTCCATCAGGGTCGCGCACTTGAATGCTGCGCCCAAAAGTTTCATCGGCGATTTCGCGCTCGAGATTGATACCATTTTGGTTTAATTGATCGACCATCATCTCGAGTGGCATTTGGGCATTGAGCATTACAAAAACCCGCCCAGAATCTTGGGTTTTGAGGTTATCGTCGCGGTGTAAGCCGATAAAACTATTGCCAACAGTCATTTCTGCCCAGTACGGACTGACGCCTCGAGCACCAAGTTCAAAGCCTATTGCTTGATAAAACTCGGCGGCACGTTCGACGCTCGAGACGGACAAAATCAGTTCGAGTTTCACTTTTTCTCCTTGACGGAAATCTCGAGATTCGAGACGGCTTTGATTGAAGCTTGGATGATTGTTTCGCGCATCTCGAGTTGGTCGCGAAGGGCTTGTTCGACAAATGCTGAAAGTGACAAACAATCGTCAATCGCGGCGTGTTTGACCGCACGAATCAAGTCGGGGGGTAGGTACACGTTGAATTGTTGTTTTTCGTCAGCCATATATTGTTTTACTCGTGTCCGCCAGCCTTGCGCAAGAGTTCAATTGCTTTGACTTGATTGTGTTGAATTGCCGAGGCGAGCGGTGTGAATCCTTGGTAATTGGGTGAATTGATATCTTTCACATGTGGTATCAGCCACTCGAGCATTTCGGTTCGATCTTTCATCAGTGCCGCGTGAAGGCTGTGATCGGCAATCTGTGCACCGTGTCGCTCGACTACATTGGCAATCTCGAAATTGCCTGAAAGTGCTGCATGAAACATTAGTGAAAAACCGTGAACGCCCGGTTTTTTGACCAAGTTTGGGTCGTGCTTAAGGAAGGTCTTTACTTCTTCCAACCGTCCAAGCATTGCCATCGCAAAAATTTGCGAAGTTGCACCTTGCTCGAGTAAAAAATTGGCAATGTCTTCACGTCCCATGTGACCTGCGGCTTCGAGCGCGGTTTCGTTGAATTTCTCGAAACTCAAATCGAGCAATTGTGGTGTTTTTGCAAGTAGCGTTTTAACTCTCTCGAGGTCGTTGTGTGCGGCTAGGACAAATTCTTCAATGTCTATTGCGGGAATCGTCATGATTTAACCTCCAATTCTAGATTTATAGAATGCTAGCATTTTAGCAAATTCTTTGCAAACTCGAGCAAATTATCTGGGTCTGATCATCGGCTTGGAAACCTGTGCAGAATTGCGTGAAACCGTATTTTTGGAAGCGAACTTTAAATCGTTTGAAGTCTCGTGTGACACCAAACACCTTGCGCACCGTAGAATTGACTTTCAATGGCTGACAATGCAACGTATTTCTTCCAAGAAAAAATCGCTGAAATGCTCGAGCGTCGCAAAATCGTCCAAAACGGTGGCGGCGCGGAACGCATCAAAAAGCATCACGACGCTGGCAAATTGACTGCCAGGGAACGAATCTTCGAGTTACTGGACGAGGGCAGTTTTGTCGAACTGGGTGCGTTTGTCGAGCATCAAGAGACGGGTTTGATGGAGGGCATCGAAGCACCAGGCGAGGGCGTTGTCACAGGTTTTGGTACGGTAGACGGGCGCAAAGTTTGCGTCTTCAGCCAAGATTTCACGGTTTTGGGCGGCAGCCTCGGCAAAATGCACGCCAGCAAAATCAGCAAGGTCATGGATTTGGCAGCTCGAGTGGGCTGTCCGATCATTGGACTGAACGACAGTGCCGGTGCTCGCATTCAGGAAGGCGTGGACAGCCTTTCGGGCTACGGCGAGGTGTTCTACCGCAACGCGATTTACTCGGGTGTTGTGCCGCAAATCAGCGCGATTTTAGGACCGTGCGCGGGCGGTGCGGTCTACAGCCCAGCGCTGACCGATTTTATTTTTATGGCTCGAGGATCGAGTTATATGTTCATCACCGGTCCAGAAGTCATTAAAAGCGTGACCCGTGAAGATGTCAGTTTTGAGGAACTCGGCGGAGCGGACGTTCACAACAAGAAATCTGGCGTGGCGCATTTTGAATACGACAACGACAAAGCCGTAATTGCTGGCATCCGCGACTTACTTGGTTACCTCCCCTCGAGCGCCAAAGAAAAACCAGCACTCAAACCCAGCAACGATTCGAAAACTCGAGCGACCCCGGAACTCTTAGGGATTGTGAATCCAGACCAGCGCAAACCCTACCCAATGATCAACGTGATTCACGCCATCGTGGACAACAAACAGTTTCTCGAGGTGCAACCCGAATGGGCGAAGAACATGATTTGCGGTTTTGCCAGACTCGGCGGGCGCAGCGTTGGGATTGTGGCGAACAACCCGCGTCAAATGGCTGGGGTGCTCAACATTGATGCGTCGGATAAAGCTGCACGGTTTATTCGCACGTGCGACTGTTACAACGTGCCAATCGTGACCCTGGTGGACGTGACAGGATTTTTGCCAGGGGTTGCCCAAGAACATCAGGGCATTATTCGCCACGGTGCCAAAATGCTGTACGCCTATGCCGAAGCCACCGTGCCGAAAATCACGCTGATCGTCCGCAAGTCTTACGGCGGTGCGTACCTCGCCATGAACAGCCGTGACATGGGCGCAGACGTGGTACTGGCATTCCCAAGCGCCGCCGTTGCGGTCATGGGTGCAGACGGCGCAGCCAACATCATTTACCGCCGCGAAATTCAAGGCTCAGTCAACCCAGATGCGACCCGTGCCAGCAAAATTGCGGAGTACAAAACTGCATTTGACAACCCTTATGTTGCCGCCGCTCGAGGCTACATTGACGATGTGATCCAACCCGAGCAGACCAGAGCACAGCTTATTATGCACCTCGAGATGCTCGAGGAAAAAGCCGAATCGCGTCCATTCAAAAAGCATGGCAATATTCCGCTTTAGGTTAGTCAATCACGGCTTTTAACGCATTCGGGATGAGCAATTCGTGCTGTCGCCAAGCCAGTATCAACGCTCCAGCGCCCCAAGCTCCGCCCAGCAACCACAATGAAACAGCCAGCACCGGAACGAATAAAGTCAGCGCGTACAAGCCCAAACCGAGCAGACTGCCGACCCAAGGCTCGAGCCTGAATTCCAATCGTTTTAAGATTGAATGTCCAAGCAAACTGCAACTCAAACCCATACCGACGGTTAAGGCAAAAATTGTGAAGCTCGAGATCAAAATGGCAAACGGCGCACCAACCAGACTTAAACCACCCAGCGTTGCCAGCGGCAGCGTCAAAATCACCAGCAGCAAACCAATGCCAGTCGCACGTCCAGCCTCGAGTTTAAAGTGACGCTCGAGCTGTTTTTCCCAGTTGAAAAGCTGCAAAGCGGCGGCACAGGCGGCAATGACCAGCAAGTAGACCC
>JANMUC010000571.1:0-1633 GCA_031391225.1 Deinococcales bacterium | reverse complement strand
AACGAACCGGGTCTCGAGGCGACGTTGTACTACGACCCGCCGAACATGGTCTTCCCGCACGGCACGTATGTCGCCGTGGTCGACGTAGACCGCGATACCGGCGAGACCAAAGTGCGGCGCTTCCTCGCCGTGGACGATGCGGGCACGATCATCAACCCAATGATCGTGGAAGGGCAGATTCACGGCGGACTGACCGAAGGCTTCGCCATCGCCTTCATGCAGGAAATCGCCTACGACGAGGCGGGCAACAACCTCGCCACGAATTTCACCGATTACCTGATCCCGACGAGTTTGGAATCACCGCATTGGGAAACGGCCGCAACCTGCACGCCCAGCCCGCACCATCCGATTGGCGCGAAGTCGGTCGGCGAAAGCCCGAACGTCGGCAGTCCCGCCGCGTTCGTCAACGCCGTGATCGACGCGCTATCGCCGCTCGGCGTGCGCCACATCGACATGCCGCTGACCCGCGAAAAAGTCTGGTCTGCGATCCGCAACGCTGAGAGCGCCATCGCCGCCGACTGAAGCCGCACGTTACCCCTCGAGCCGCAATCTCGAGGGGCTTTTTCTAGCGTAGAGCGGTCGTTTGGCACAGGCGAACACAGCGTAGATTGCACGCATGAGCGTGACGTTCGCCCGAACGAGAAGGGGTATTCCATGAAGCTCGAGTACAACGGTTCAGAGCAAGTGCCGCTTTCTAAACCCGCTGTCTGGGAGTTTATCAACGACCCGCAAAAAGTCGCCTCGTGCTTGCCTGACGTGCAAGAAGTGATCGTTCACGATCCCAAAAACTTTGATGCGATTGTCAGCGTGGGTTTGGGTTTGGTGCGTGGTAAGTTCAAATTTAAGATCACGCTCGAGCCTCAAGAGGGCGGTGATCGCATGAACGTCAAAATTTCTGGCGGTGGTTTTGGCAGCGCGGTGGATTTATTGGCGGGCGCAGACCTGAAAGACAATGGCGACAACACCACAACTCTCGATTGGAGCGGTGCGGCAACCATGCGCGGACCAATTGCGACAGTTGGTGGGCGGGTGCTCGATGCGCAAGCGCAAAAACTGATTTCGGGCACATTCGCCAACGTTAAAACCCGTATGGCAGGGAATTAAACCTCGAGTCAAGAATCTGAATCTCGAGTGCGGGTTGCTCGAGATTTTTGTTTTAAAATGAAGTGACAAAATAGAAACGAGCGCTCGAGGAAACCATGAACAGTGAAGGCATTCAACAACTTTGGGCGACACCTTTGCTGCGGCGTTCATTCGTGGGTCACGAGGCTGCGAACGCGGAACTCGTCAAACTTTTTTACGCGCACCGTGAGGCATCTGGCAACACCGCGAACATGTTCTCGAGCACCGATGACATCCTTGAGCGTTTTCAAAGTGAGGCTTTGGAGAGCGTGTTTGGATTTGTTTCGCAAAGCGTTTTTGAAATCGCGCAAACCATGAACGCCCCAATCTGGAAAGCCAGCGGCGCGAGCAAATTGCAAATGCAGATTGTCGGCGCGTGGTTTCAAATCACCAACCGTTACGGTTTTCATGACATTCACAACCACGGCAATTGCTCGTGGTCGGGCGTGTATTACGTGCAAATAGACGAACTCGAGAAACGCATGGCGCACCCAAATTTAGGCTCGAGCAA
>JANMUC010000552.1:0-4188 GCA_031391225.1 Deinococcales bacterium | reverse complement strand
GAAGCGCGTCAACGTATTTGCAAGGCGCTGTAATGGGAATAGATTTTGCTTTTTAACCTGTAAAACCAGCAAGCTCGAGCTTTCCCTCTCATCCACAACCCTTCTCACGCTGGCGGCAGAAGGGGGTTCTGGCGATATGTGGAGTAGCTAAAACGTATCAACTCAAACCAAAAATTGCGTCCAGTACCCTTTCCAGCATGCAGGAGAGGATGGCGAGGAGCAAGCGCCCAAGCCCGTTGGCGATCCTGCCCTAAGGTGCATGCTTGGGATCAAGAAGGCGCTGCTTTAGAGGCAAGAAACCAGGTGAGGGCGTCGAGTGCGTAAAAATGCCTCCATTTGTTTGTACGCAAAGGCTTTTGGTTTGCCCAGCATTTTCGAGCGTCATCACCTCGAGTTTCAAAAGTCGGTAGACTGTATTCGATGATTAAAGCGGTGTTGTTTGATTTGGATGAAACCTTGATTCTTGACGAAGCAGTGTCACTTCACGCATTTCGGATTACGGCGTTCAGCGTGACTCGAGATGCAACCCAAGCCCAGAAACTGGCGCACGCTGCGGAACAACACGCGAAGCGCTTGTGGCAAACCCTGCCAGCCCCCGCGCTCGAGTACGCCACCCGAATTGGTCACAGTGCGATTGAGGGATTATGGGCGGTGTACGATCCAAAGCTCGAGTTTGAGGCTTTGCTCGAGGCGCACATTCACGAGTACCGTTTTCAAACTTGGAGCGCTGCGTTAACCGATTATGGTTTAGCGGCGGATGCTCGAGTCTTAGAACAACTCTGGCAGGGTTTGCGTGCCAGGTATCCGTTGTACCCAGATGCGGACGAGTTGTTGGTAAATTTAAGACAAAAGTACAAGCTTGGCATTGTGACCAATGGCGTGGCGGGTTTGCAACGCAAAAAATGGCAGGGTTGTGGACTCGAGCCTTGGTTTGATGCGGTGGCAATTTCTGGCGAGTTGGGTGTGGCTAAACCCAACTCAGCGATTTTTGAATGGATTGCGAACGAATTGCAAGTGCCACTCGAGTCTTGCGTTATGGTGGGTGACAATGCGGATCGTGACGTTCAGGGCGGTATCAACGCGGGTCTAAGAACGGTTTGGATTGATCGCGGCTTTAAACCGCGCACGGCAACCCCCACGCTCGAGGTCAAAGAATTGCTCGAAATACTGCCCTGGCTTAAAGCGCAAACCTGACAAAAGTCATGTTCTGTTTCTGACAGCTTGCACTGTTTAAAAAATGCGGAAAGCTCGAGAATACCCACAGGAGAAAATCATGACTTTAGCGGTAGAACTCGAGAATGCAAGTAAATCTTTTGGCAGTGTGCAAGCCCTTCGTAATGTGTCAATCAAAGTCGATGCGGGTGAAGTGGTCGCGTTTCTCGGACCGAACGGCGCGGGTAAAACCACCGCCATCAGCATCATGCTGGGGTTGCGTTCACCCTCGAGCGGCGGTGCCAGGATTTTTGGACAGAACCCCAGGGAACCCAAAAATCGTGCGCGTATTGGCGTGATGCTTCAAGAATCGGGTGTGCCAGGATTACTGAAAGTGCGCGAATTGATTCAGTTGTTCACCCAGTTTTACAATGCGCCATTGATGGTTTCCAAAGTGCTCGAGATGGCAAATTTAACCGAGAAAAAAGACGCAATTGCGTCTGCGCTTTCGGGTGGTCAAAAGCAACGCCTGTATTTTGCGCTGGCAATTTGCGGCAACCCCGATGTTTTATTTCTGGATGAACCCAGCGTGGCGCTCGATGTCGAATCGCGCCGTGCATTCTGGCAAGAAATTTCGGGTTTTGCCAAAACGGGCAAAACCGTGATTTTGACCACGCACTACCTCGAGGAAGCCGATGCGCTGGCAAACCGAATTATTGTCATCAACAAAGGCGAAATTGTCGCGCAAGGCAGTCCCGCACAAATCAAATCTCGGGTTGGTGGCAAGAACGTTTCGTTCAAGCTCGAGGCTGGAAACGCGGTAATGCTTGAGAACTTACAAGGCGTGCAACGTTTTTCAAAGACTGGTGAAAGCATTAATTTGTACACGTTAGAGCCTGAAAAAGTTTTGCAAGAAGTTTTCGCTCGAGGTTTGCAAATCTCAAATCTGAATGTGGCTGGTGCAGGACTCGAGGAAGCCTTCATGGAAATTACCGAACAAGGAGCAAGCAAATGACCAATGTTGATACTGCCAATCTGCCCACTCGAGCTTACGATCCGTTCAAAGGTTTGGGATTTCAGTTGTACTGCGAACTGATTCGTTTGCTGCGCAACCCAGGATTTTTGATTCCCACCGTTTTATTTCCGATCATGTTTTTCACACTGTTTGGTTTGCCCAATGCCAAAGAGGACATTGGCAATGGCGTCACGGTTGGCGCTTATTTGTTGGCGTCTTACGGCACGTATGGGATGCTTTCGACGGCATTGTTTGGGTTTGGCACTGGCATTGCCGCCGAGCGCGGTTTGGGTTGGAACCGTTTAACCCGTGCAACACCCATGCACCCGATCATGTACTTCAGCGCGAAAATTATCACGGCAATGCTCTCGGGTTTGATCACACTGGCGGCATTATTTATTTTTGGAGTTTTAGTCGCCAATATTTCATTGCCACTCGAGACTTGGGCATTGTTAACCGCCAGAATCATGCTCGGTATGATGCCGTTCGTGGCGCTCGGTTTGTTCATTGGGTATCTTGGCAATCCCCAAAGTGCCACGCCAATCACGCAACTTATTTTCTTACCCATGTCGTTCGCTTCAGGAATTTTCTTGCCGATCAAAAACCTGCCGCAGTTTGTCCAAGACCTCGCGCCGTACTTGCCCGCCTATCACAGTGGTCAACTGGCATGGCACACTTTGGGCGCTGGTGACAACTCGAGCCTCAACTCGCACATCATTTGGAATCTTGGGTTTACGGTTTTGTTTTTGGCACTGGCAGTCTGGGCGTACAAACGCGACGAAGCCAAACAATATGGTTAAACTCGAGGTAGATCATGGTAAACACGAATTCTAACTCTTGGACACGTTGGTTTCCACTGGTGTGGTTGGTGTTTGTCAGCTTCCCGATTGCAGGTCTGGTCAATCAACCACGACCAGTGCTCGAGTACGTGTATGGTTTTTTTTGGATCGTGGTTTTTTTCACGCTGTTTTTGTGGGCATTTTTCTGGGTGCGTCGCTCAGATATCAACCTCGAGCAACCGTACCAAATTCCGAGTTTGATCGGCATGATCTCGAGTTACATCATCATGGGTTTAATGTGGTGGGTTATTCAGGGTGACAGTGTGGGTTTTCTGGTCTACGCGGGTTCGTTCGCAGGTTTTCAAAAAAGCATTCGACCTGCACTGGTCAGTATTGCCATTGCTTTTGCGGCAACACTATATTTTGCCTTGAACGGTTCTGGTTGGTTGATTTGGAGCGTCCTAGTTTCGACCATGATAGCGGCTTTGGGCAATCATTTGGGTTATCAAGAAGCAATCACCAAACGAAGACTCAGACGCTCACAAGACGAAGTCACCCGTATTGCCAAAGTTGCCGAACGCGAACGCATCGCCAGGGATTTACACGATCTACTTGGACATACACTTTCGGTGATCGTCATAAAGTCCGAACTTGCCAGCAAACTTGCCGAAAAAAATCCTGCTCGAGCGATAGCCGAAATTCGGGATGTCGAACGTATCAGCCGCGAAGCCCTGCAAGAAGTCCGCAGCGCCGTGCGAGGGTATCGCTCGAGTGGACTCGAAGCCGAATTTGCCAACATTTCACTGGCGCTCGAAGCCGCACAAATCAATCTCGAGCAATTTATCATGCCGCTCGAACTTGAATGGGCAAGCGAACAAACCCTGGCGTTTATTTTGCGCGAAGCGATTACCAATGTTGTGCGGCACAGCAATGCCAAAACCTGTTTTGTCAGCCTCGAGCAAAAAGATCAATTCGTGATGCTCGAGGTTTACGATGATGCTCAACTCGAGTTAATTGATGGCAATGGAATTGGTGGAATGCGAGAACGCGTGAAAGCCCTGGCGGGTGAGTTTTCCCTTGTGACTTTGAGCGGCAAACGAGGTATCAGCGTCAGAATTCCCTTAGTCAGTGCCACCGAAAAAAACCTAAACCCAGCTTCACTCGAGGGACAATTATGATCCGAGTTATTATCGCCGAAGACCAAACCCTCGTCCTTGGAGCACTTGCCGCGCTGCTCGAACT
>JANMUC010000543.1:0-3572 GCA_031391225.1 Deinococcales bacterium | reverse complement strand
CTGCTCGAGGGTAAACCGATGACAGGATTTTCCAAAGCAGGTATCGCCCGACGCCTCGGGTTCTTACCCGCCCACTCGAGCGTGCCATTTCCCCTAACGATTAGTGAACTGATTGACCAAGCCGAACCCAAACTACAAGCTCGAACCGCCGCGATCAAAGCGATGGAACTCGAGAGCCTCGAATTTGTTCCCATGACTAAACTCTCGACAGGTGAAGCCCGCCGCGCCTGGATTGCCATGACCCTGTCCAGGGAAACCAAGATTTTACTGCTCGACGAACCGCTCTCAGGACTTGACCCGCGCTACCAAATGCGCCTGCTCGAAACCCTGTTCGAGCGTGCCGCCAACGGCTCGAGCATCGTCTTTATTGCCCACGACCTGCCTTATGCCTCGAGGGTAGACCGCGTAATCGCCCTGAACGGCTCGAAAGTGGTTGCCGATGGCACGCCGCTCGAGGTGTTGCAACCAGAACTGTTACGCGAGTTGTACGGCGTTGAGGTTTGGATTGGCAGCGAACCGAAAACGGGCGCGGTGTTTCCACTGCCGATCAAAGCCGTTTGAAGTGAATTGCAACAACTTTCATCATCGCAAGACCTTCTCCAGTGCTTTCCCCTTGGCGAGTTCATCAATCAGTTTGTCCAAGAATCGCACCTTCTGCACCAAAGGATCTTCAATTTCTTCCACGCGTACCCCGCAAATTAAGCCTCTAATTTGCGAGCTATTTGGATGAACAGCCGGAGCTTCAGCAAAAAATGTCTGGAAGTCGCTTTCTTTTTTTAGCTGCTCTTGTAAACCTGTCTTGCTATAGCCAGTCAGCCAGCAGATCACATGGTCAACTTCTTCTCTGGTGCGGTTCTTGCGTTCCACTTTTTTAACATAAAGCGGATACACACTTGAGAATTTCATCGTGGGTATACGATAGTCGTTTTTCATCACTCCTCCGTTAGGTTGAAGTACGCGCACTTCATCCCGAGTGCTAAAGTATTGATTATAACCAACGCCTAGCTGGGTTCTGCTCGAGTTTCAGCTTTCACGGGTTCTGGTTTTGGTCTTAAATCCGTGCCGTTAAAATCCGCTTGCGCCTTACTAAACCCATCTCGAGTCGCAGCAATCACTGCGTTTGCCGCCGTTTGAATCACTTGCTCGAGCAGTGCGGTTTCACTGGTTTGAAATCCTGAAAGCACCCAGTTCACGACCTCCCAACCTTCAGGGGGTCTCGAGATACCAACTTTAAGGCGCACAAACGCATCTGTACCAAGTTTAGCGTGAATGTCTTTCGCGCCGTTCTGTCCGCCGCTCGAGCCTCCAAGCCGAAATCTTAAACGTCCAAATGGCAAGTCCAGATCGTCATGTACCACCAGAATTTGGTTCGACTCGAGTTTGTGAAATCTTGCAAAGGGCACTACAGCATTTCCAGATAAATTCATGAACGTCAGTGGTTTCATGAGGTGCAATTTCCCATCTCCCACACGCCATTCAGCAAGCTCGAGGCTTGGTTTTTTGATGAAACTGATGTTGGCGCGTTTTGCCAATTCCTCGAGCACCATAAAACCAATGTTGTGCCTGGTTTTGGCGTATTGCACCCCTGGGTTGCCCAGTCCGACAATCAATTGAATGCTGCTCATAATGAACTCCAACAAAAAGAGCGCCCTCTCGAGCGCCCTTGAGTCTCTCGAGATAATGCAGTTTACTCGACTTCTTTTTTGCCTTTGGTGATGACTTCTGGTTCTGTACCAGCAACGACGGCTGCAACGTTTTCTGCGCCGCGTGGTTGGTGAATTGTTAAGACGGTGGCTTTTGCGTCAGAAATCAGTTTGACGCCTTCTGGCATAACAATGTCGCTGGCGTGAACCGGTTGACCCAAACCAACGTCGGTGATGTCCACGACAAGTTCTTGTGGAATGTTTTTTGGTGAGCATTTAACAGTTAAGGTGTGAAGCACAATATCAAGCACGCCGCCTTGTTCTTTCACGCCTTTGGCAGTGCCTTTGGTGTGAATTGGCACAACGACTTCGACGGGTTCATCAGAAATAATCACGAAATCGGCATGTTCTGGGATGCGCTTGCGCTTGTCCATGGCAACGGCTTTCACCAGAGTCTCGAGGCTGTCACCATTCTCGAATTTGAGGGTAATCACACCGTGGGTGCTAACGGCACGAAAGACCTTATCGAAGGCTTTGCGCTCGAGGTAGATAGAGCGGTTGCTTTTCTTGTCGTATACAACTGCGGGTAGCATTCCATCAGCGCGTAAGGCACTGGATTTTTGCGAACGGTCAAAGACATTTAATTCCATTTGTAATTCCTCCAACGCCCGTTTTTCCAGGCAGCCTTGGAAGTGTACACCATGAAGTCAATTCTTGGAAGAGCAAAAAACCATAAAAATTTGCATAAATGTAGGGGCGACCCTCGTGGTCGCCCTCGAGCACAGCGATTTTGTGATTTGAGCCTCGAGTTTCTAGATTTGATAAAACAATGTGCTTGACCCTCGAGATGCGCTTTGGATTTGGCTCGAGATTGCTCGATTCTTGCCTCAATATAGAAAATAACGTGTGTGGTAGGGGCGAGACGCGTCTCGCCCCTACGGTTCAATCTGCATTTGTCAACTCGAGAAAGTCGTGATACTATCTCAATTCGGTGTCGTAACCTTGGTAGGGGTACGATCCTCGGAGTCGCCCTCCGAACAGTCCGATGATATTCCCCCGAAAATCAGTACGGACCTGAAAAGCGGCAAACCATTCCGAGCGTAATTGGCTTGGATTTCGGAGGATATCTCGTGTTCAAAACTTACCTTCCCCAAAGAACCGAAGCCAACTGGGTCGTGATTGACGCGACTGGGTTGACGCTGGGTCGTATGGCGACCAGCATTGCAACGTTGATTCGTGGCAAACACAAACCCGATTACACCCCGCAACTCGCCAATGGCGATTTTGTAATTGTTCTGAATGCCGAAAAAGTCGTGTTGACTGGCGGCAAGCTCGATACCAAGGTCTACACACGTTACAGTGGTTACCAAGGCGGTTTGAAAAAAGAAACCGCTCGTATTGCGATTGAAAAGCACCCAGAGCGCATGATCGAACACGCCGTGTTTGGTATGTTACCAAAGGGTCGTCTTGGTCGTTCACTTCACACGCACTTGAAAGTCTTCCGTGGCGAGAATCATCCTCACGCCGCGCAAAAACCCGTTAAGCTCGAGTTGCCACACGCCAAGTACGAGGTGAAAGAATGACCGTTGAATCTTTTTACGGCACAGGACGCCGCAAGTCCAGCGTTGCTCGCGTGTTCCTTCGCAATGGCGAGGGTCGCATCACGGTCAACGGTAAAGATTTCCAAGATTACTTCCGTGGCATCATCAAAGCCGTTCAAGCCCTCGAGCCTTTGCGCGTCACGGGTGCGGCAGGTCGTTTTGACGCGACCATCACCGTCGAAGGCGGCGGACCAACAGGTCAAGCCGACGCGATCAAACTTGGTTTAGCTCGTGCTTTGGTGCGTATTGATGCTGACAACCGTGCGAAACTCAAACCAGCCGGTTTGCTTTCCCGCGATTCTCGAGAGGTCGAGCGCAAGAAGTACGG
>JANMUC010000540.1:0-6631 GCA_031391225.1 Deinococcales bacterium | reverse complement strand
CTGCTCGAGGTGCTCTCGACCCAGTACATCACCGTGGCGCGTTCAAAAGGTTTGCCGCAGCGGGTGGTGCTTTACAAACATGCGCTTCGCAATGCCGCCATCCCAGCCGTGACCTTCATCGGCTTGCAGTTTGGTGGACTGATTGGTGGGGTGGTGATTGTCGAACAGGTTTTTGCCTGGCCCGGCTTGGGTTCGCTGGCGCTGAACGCGATCAGCCAAAGGGATTATCCTGTCTTGCAAGGCACGGTGGCGGTGCTTGCCTTGGTGGTTGTCGTGGTGAACCTGTTGATTGACTTTTCTTACGGGTTGATTGACCCAAGAATCAGTGTCTCGTGAGGTCTTGGGCATGAGCGCACCACAGGCAAGTCCTCGGGTCAAACGCACCTGGAACTTTGACCTGGTTTTTGGTCTGTTGTTGCTCAGTGTCTCGGTGTTCTCGGCGCTGCTTGCGACGCTGATCGCCCCGCTTGGTTCGGAAGCGATGAACCTTGCAGACCGTCTCAAACCACCAGGTGTTGACGGACACCTGTTTGGCACCGATGCCATTGGTCGGGATATTCTGGCACGGATTCCACATGGCGGTAGAATTTCATTGACGGTTGGCTTTGTTTCGGTGGCGGTCTCGTTGATTGTTGGGGTGGGGATTGGTCTGCTGGCGGGCTTTTACCGTGGACTGCTTGACATGGTGCTGATGCGAATCGCCGACATTCAACTGTCTTTTCCCTTTATCCTGCTGGCAATCACGGTCATTGCCGTGATCGGACCTGGATTGTGGAAATTGATTTTTGTCATGGCGCTGACCCAATGGGTACAATATGCCCGAATGGTGCGTGGTCAGGTGCTCAGTTTGCGGGAACAAGACGCGGTGCAGGCGACTCGAGCACTCGGGGCTTCCGATGCCCGAATTGTCCTGCGTCACATGTTGCCAAATCTGATTGGACCCGTGATTGTCCTCGCCACGCTCAATGTTGCCAACAACATCTTGCTCGAGTCCGGTTTGACCTTTTTGGGGCTTGGGATAGATCCGCTGATCCCCTCCTGGGGTGGGATGCTTGCCGACGGACGCAATTACATGCAGACCGCCTGGTGGGTTGCGACCTTTCCAGGCTTGGCGATCACGGTCACGGTGCTTGGCTTTAACCTGTTGGGGGACTGGTTGCGAGACCGCCTCGACCCCCTCGATCAAGGGCGTGGACATGGATCATAAAACCGCAGATGACCCGTTACAAGAAAGTCTCGAGCAGAGGCTCAATCTTGAAAGCCCGTGGGAACGACTGATTGCCGCAATGTCCGTGGCAAATCCCTCGAGCCAACTGCTGATGCCCTATCCGCTCCATGCCGCACGTCAGGTCTCTGGTTTGCAAGTTCGGGACACCTCCAGAGGCGAGCGCCACGTCTGGACGGCACGCTTCCCCTGGGAAGCCGATGTCTGGCTCGAGACACTGCTGAACACTTGCCCAACCACAGCCAGCCTGGTACGGGTGCTGGGTTATCTGTCCGAACCCCCCGAGATTCGCCGGCAACTTGCCCTGGGTGCTCGAGAGCAACTGCGCCAGCGAGGTGTGCAGGCACAGGTCACGCTGCGCAGCAGTTACAAACCAGGCTATTTTTGGTTGCTCGAGGAAGTGCTGCCCGTGTTGCGTCGGCATGGTGCAGACCGCTTGGTGCTGCGTTTTCCAGTCGTGCCAAACACTTTTGCGGGTCGTTTTTTGCAAGAGTTGTACCCGATTTCAGCCATGCTCGAGCGTGAGGGCATCAGCTTTGAAGCTTCTGCGCTCGAGCAAGAAACCGCGTTGTACCAGGCTGTGGGTTTTGCAGGACAGCGTGAAGTCTGGCACGATTCTTGTCTTGCGCCGCAATCCGTGCGAACACGTCTCAATCAAACGGTGCTCTCGCCCACTGGTTGGCTTGAACTGAGCACAGGCGAGCACCTGAAACAACAACAAATTTCAACCGATGGTGAACGCTTTTGGCTGTGGTACGAAAACGAAATCCTGCCACAAATACTCACCCTCAGCCCAAGCGAGGGACCGTTTTTTCAGCGTTTGACCGTCAGCGCCAAACTTTCAGAACCCGACCTGAGTCTCAACCTCGAGCCAGAACGAATCTCGATGCTCGAGGCACTCTCGGAAGAGTTTTATTTCAGCACCCTTGAGACTTACCAGCAGCGTGCGAACCTGCCCCTGGGTGATCGCGGTCTGAAGGTCGGTCAGATCATTCCAATCTTCAGCGAAGCCCTCGGTCAAGCGGGGCAGGCTCGGGTGAGCCTGACGCTGCTTGGTGGTTGTCAAGTTGGTGCTCGAGATTCGGATGGCACGGTTCGTTTGGCAGCGACAAATCAGATCGGCGCTCAGAGCGCAATGTTGAATGTCTCAGGAGTGCCCAAACGACTCGAGCATGACCAAACCTTTGCAAAAGCTGGGGTGATGCCGACATGGGATTCAGTCTGGCGATCCAAGCATCACGCCGATCAACCCGGTGCTCAAAAACCATCTTCCTTGCCAAAAGGTCCGCTTTCAGCCCAGGACATCTGGCGCGAAACAGACCGCCTGGGTCAGCTTCCCAATGCCAGCTCGAGCCTGATTGGGTACAGCGTCCAGGGTCGTCCCATCGTGATGCTCGACCAGGCATTCAACCCAATACTCCCAACGCTCCTGGTGACCGCCGGACAACATGCCAATGAACCCACCGGACCAAGAGCCGCCCTCGAGTTGCTCGAGCGATGCTGGAGTGCGGGGCAACAGATCAATGTCGTTGGTATTCCACTCAAGAACCCAGATGGCTTGCGCTTGTACCATGCCCTGCGACAGCTTCACCCTGAACACATGCACCACCCGGCACGCTACACCGCTCTGGGCGTTGATCTGGAAGCCACCAACAGCCATGAGGGGGCAGCTCTTCAACTGGCGCTCTCGAGGTATCAACCACGGGTTCACCTCAATCTGCACGGCTACCCTGCCCACGAGTGGACACGCCCATTCTCGGGGTACGCACCCCGAGGGTTTGAGTCTTGGGCTGTGCCGATGGGCGCAATGGTCATTGTGGTTCATGACCGTCGCCAGAAAACCCTGGCGCACGAACTGGCGGCAATCATTGCCAAAGACCTTGTGGCAGATCACGAGATTTTTCAAGTCACCCAAAAAGCCTTGCGTCAACGCGCAGCGCATGTTCTCAAAGACCCGTTTGAACTGGTTGAGGGGATGCCGTTCATCTTCTGGGAACGCGATGCCCGTTCGGTCGCCCGTCCGAGAGCAGCAAACCTCGAGGAGCAAGGCACGATCACCGTGATCACCGAGATGCCCGACGAGACGATTTACGGGCAGCGTTTTGATCTTGGCGTGCGAACCCAAGTTTTGATTGGTCAGAGCCTGACGCGTTGGGTCGAACTCGAGGCTTGAGGGGCACTCGAGTTGAGGCTGTATTTGCCCCGCCAAAACAATCATCTGGAAAGGATGTTCCAACATGACGCAACCCACCACCGAAGGCTATATCCCCTTCAAAGGCTTTAAAACCTGGTACAAAATCGTTGGCACTGGGGAAGACCCAGGCAAGTTGCCGCTGCTTTTGTTGCACGGCGGACCTGGCGCTTGCCACGATTACCTCTGGTCGCTTGCCAGCATGGCGGACACTGGTCGGCGCGTGATTTTTTACGATCAACTCGGTTGTGGCTTGTCCAGCCTCGATGTTTCCAAACCGGAACTCTGGACGGTAGAGCTGTACCTCGAAGAAATTGATGTCGTCCGCCAGGCACTTGGACTCGAGCGCATCCACCTGCTCGGGCAATCGTGGGGTGGGATGTTGGCAATGGAGTACATGATTCGCCGTCCCCTTGGGGTTGCCAGCCTGACCGTTGCCAGTTCGCCCGCCAGCATGGTGCAGTGGGTCAGTGAAGCCAACAAATTGCGGACGCAACTTCCAACAGAAATCAATGCGGTGCTGCTCGAGCATGAAGCCGCCGGCACGACCGATTCACCACAATACACGGCAGCCATGACCGAGTTTTACAACCGTCACGTCTGCCGAATCGTACCCAATCCAGATTATGTGCAACACAGCTTTGCCAAACTGGCAGCCCACCCAGAGGTCTACAACACCATGAATGGACCCAGCGAATTTCATGTCATTGGCACACTGAAAAACTGGGACATCATTCCAGAACTTGGCAAGATCAATCTGCCGACCTTGGTCACATCGGGCAAATACGACGAGGCAACGCCCTTGATCGCCCAAACCGTTCATGACGGCATTTCTGGCTCGGAGTGGGTACTGTTTCAGAACAGTTCACACACCGCCCATGTCGAAGAGGCACAAGAATATCAACGGGTGCTGAACGGGTTTATCTCGAGGCACGAAGGGGGAGTCGTGCGCCAAATAACTTAATACGGATTCCGTTTAATCACTTCAAACTCTTGCGCGAATATTGCGTTCATCACGGAATCCGTAGTCGTTCCTATGCCCTGCCGCGACCCACGTGAACGGGGTTAGACCCCGCCCCTGCTGACGGATGTCGCACACGCGAAGTCTGATGAGAAAGGGACTGAACCCTTGCTGGAAAGTGCTCTCGTGGGCAAGCATAAAGTAAAACGAAGTAACATGGTTTGACAGGGCGCATGAAGCACAGTACCAGCGGCTGTTGGGTTCAAGGAGGCATTTTCCGTGAAGGATTATCTGGCACGAATTGATTGCCAAACATTGGGGATTCCTGGCATGCGTTGCCGCGACATCACACCGATCTTTGCTGATCCTGAAGCATTCAGCGCACTCGTCGCCGACTTGTGCCGCCATGTGAGGTCAACCGAGGTGGACATGGTGGTGGGCATCGAGGCGCTCGGTTTTATTTTGGCGACAGCGGTTGCCCTGCGACTGGGCAAGGGTCTGGTGCCGATTCGCAAGGCAGGAAAACTGCCAGTGCAAAGCGATCAGCTCGAGTTGCCCGTGGTTCGAGGTCAAGCCCGCAGGCTCGAGTTGCGTACCCATGCGCTTGCACCCGGCACTCGGGTGCTGCTGGTGGATGACTGGATCAAGTCCGGGACGCAAATTGCGGGGGCGGTCCAATTGATTGAGGGACAGCGAGCCTGCCTTGCGGGTGTGATGTCCCTGAATGTTGAGGTCAACGAGGTCACGCTGGCGCTTCTTGAACGCTACCCATTCCACACCATCATGCGCAATGGGCAGGTTCTCGAGCCTGAAAACCTCGAGGACCGAAACCTGAACACCCCTCAACTTGAAAGCGAGGTCATGTCATGATTCCCAAGATTCCCTTCGGTCGCACAGGTCACCACAGCAGCCGCGCCATCTTCGGTGCGGCAGGTCTGAGCGCGGTCTCGCAAGCCCAAGCCGACCGTGCCTTTGAGCAGCTTTTTGAGTACGGCGTGAACCATCTTGACACCGCCGCCAGTTACGGCGAATCCGAACTTCGTATTGCTCCGTGGATGCCCGCCCACCGCCAGGATTTCTTCCTGGCGAGCAAAACGGGTGAGCGCACATATCAAGCCGCCAAGGAGAGCCTTCACCGCTCGCTCGAACGCCTGCAAACCGATCACCTTGATTCGGTCCAGCTTCACAACCTGGTCGATCCGCAGGAATGGGAAACCGCGATGGGATCAGGCGGTGCGCTTGAGGCATTGGTTGAGGCTCGAGCCGAGGGTCTGGTGCGCTTTATCGGCGTGACTGGTCACGGTCTGAGCGTCGCAGCTCAACACCGACGTGCGCTCGAGCAATTTGACTTTGATTCAGTGCTCTTGCCTTACAGCCATGTGCTGATGCAAAACCAGCAGTACGCCCGCGACTTCGAGAACCTGATGCTCCTCTGTCAGGAACGCAAGGTCGCGGTGCAAACGATCAAGACGATCACCCGCCGACCCTGGGGCGAACGACCTCAGACCAGCGCCACCTGGTACGAACCACTCGAGGATCAAGCCGACATCAACCTGGCGGTTCACTGGGCGCTGGCTCGAGCCGATGTCTTCATTTGCACGGCGGGTGACTTGAGCATCATGCCCAAGGTGCTCGAGGCGGCAAACCAACCCGGAGTGCGACCCAGTGATGCGATCATGCAAAGATTGCTCGAGCAGCGCGAAATGACTCCGTTGTTCACGTCCTAAATCAATAGAATCTCGATTCAAGAAAAAGCTGCCCGTGCCAGTGCAAAACTCGAGTTGCGAGTGTGCTTTCAGCGAAATGGATCAGGTTCTTGACGGCACATTGACTGAAACTCAAGTTATGCATACCCTAAAAATGCGCTAAATTAGAGCCTCCTGCGGTCACAGGAGGCTTCCAATGAATCTAGCAAACATCGCCGTCTTCGTCCACGCCCAACTCAGCACCACTTTCAACAGCACATGTCTTGCTTTAAGCCAAACAACAAGTGGTCTGGTCTCACACGACCAACTCAACCGCACCGTCAAAAAACAAGACTTCATAGCGGTTTACTCCAACCTCATCCGGGGCGACATTCCCAACGGTGGGTATTTGATCTTGGATGACACCATGAAATGTCAAGAGTTTGTGGATGCGGAGTTCCGAGACTCATTCCTCTCCTCAAACACCATTGGTGCTAAGAAGCCCAGGCTCGAGTGACGACGTTCGCGGTTGTACCAAACTTCAATCCATTCAAAAATCGTAGCTCGAG
>JANMUC010000075.1:0-8995 GCA_031391225.1 Deinococcales bacterium | reverse complement strand
ATTGGCGAAGTAAGTCAGGGTGTAATTGGTTTGGCTGGCGATCAGGAATTGACAGTAGTCTTCGCGTTTGACGATGCCGCTCATGGTTTGATTATGCCTTAATTTCTTACTCTTTTCGAGCTACTGCGTAAGTCCTAAGCTATCAAATGAAAAGAACCAAAAAACGTGTTGGGTTGAGAATTGCTCGAGTAGCTTGTTTTCATGAACCAATTGTCTGAAACTGCAACCAATGTTCCAGTAGTGTCACGAAACTCTAGCTTAGTACTTGCAGGTCGAAGCGCGGGTGTTCGAGGATTCACAAGATATTCGCCATCACCAACGTATCCAATACCTGTCACTGTTAAACCTTTTTGATTGCCAATGTCTGCGCTAGCAACAATAGAATACTGTTTGGTATTTTTCCAAATCGCTTTGACTTCCAACGTTACTGTGCGGGTATCGCACTGGAAGCTGCATCTTTCAGTGATCTTACCTTTCAAAATACCATTCATAACGCTAGGGTCACTAAACATGACGGGTTGTTCAAAGCAAGCCACAAACAGCAGTAGCATCAGAATCAGTGAAACTCGAGTCAAAATCGTTCGCATGCAGTAATTGTAGCAAGTCAAAGTCTTACTCGAGTTAAAACTCAAATTACACTGTATTGAACAACAAAAATCAGTCTCTCGAGTCATACATCCAGCACAACTCCTGAAAATTTCAGAATCTTTTGCGCTGGCAGCGGAAAATGTCGTCGAAGCTTTTCAATAATCTCGAGCTTTAACGCCCCTTCTCGAGCGTGAATTGGCAGGTGAACGTCAGTTACATCAAATGCCTTAATCCCCCAACGACCTTCGACCAAGCCACAAATTTCACCATCAATCAAAACGTATTTGAGGACGGGCATTTTTGGGTAATCCGCTTTCAGATACGAGCTTTGCGCCGCTGCCAGAAAATCACCAGAATCGAGTATTGCCACGTGAGGCTCAAGCGGAACATCTTCAAAATCGCTGACAAGAAAATGTTCACCCCAGCCGTCAACCGCAGCCTTCTCGAGATGCCCACACTTCAACAATTCCTCGAGCAACACAGCCACATCTTTGCCCGTGAAGCCCGACCAATCTTTGACCTCTTGCGTACTCGAGAAAACATGCGCGTGCGTGAAACGTCTTAACACCTCAAGTCGTGCCTCGAATTGCTCTGGCACACCTTCGAGCCAATCGGGATGCTCGGTTTCGACGGCTCCCCACGGGTTATCCCATTCTGTCTCGAGTTGCTGCTCAAACGCTAGAAAATTGGCTTGCAGGTTTTGCAGTGCCGCCGTCAGGGTTTTGCCCTTCACGCCGCTCATCTCGCCCAAGTCTTTTTTCTGCAACGGACCTTCGCGCTGTAACGTCTCGAGCACCGCAGAATCGTCCCAACTTAAACCTCGGGTTTTTTTGAATGCACCAACAAAAAGTGGCATTTCATCACTTGGTACATAACCAACATGCCCATGCTGAAAACGACTTTTGACCACCAAACCTTCACGCCTTACCCGTTCAGCAACAGACTTTTCGTTTCCGCCATCTGAGGGAACATGACGGTCATGCAAGCAAACTGGCGTTCCAGGAAATTCATAACTCGGTGGACGCATTGGCGCGAGCGCTCGGACAATCTCGAGGTAATCTGAATCCGAACTGCCACGGGTCGAAGGCGTCAGAAATTGCCGTGCGGCTCGGGCGGCATGAATTTGTTTTGGCGTCAATTTTTTCATGGAATCTCGAGCAGCGCAAACAATTGCTCGAGTCGCTGGGTTTCGTTGATGAAACCAAAACCTTTTTTGCGGGTCAGCAATTTTCGCACTGCCTCAGCTTTTTCTGGCACATTGAACAATGTCGCTAGTTTTTCGCCAGTGTCAGGCTCGAGTTCTGGAGGCGTGATGGTGCAAGTGGCGTAAGACGGGTTGGAATCGTAAGTCGTGACAAATTCACCATTGGAGAAAGCCCAGATTCGCAGCAGATCGTCGTCCCAGTTGATAATACCAAGCGTCACACATTGAAGCTTTTGCGAGATTTCATTGGCAAATTTTGGGATTGGCGACTCGAGATCGGCGTACCAAACTTCGGTGAAGGCTTTTGGTTCAGTCGTTGAAACACGACTGAATAAACCCTGGCTCGAAACGTTTAAATCAGGAAAATGCTCGAGGATTTCGGCTCGAGGTTTGTTGACAATGATGGTAGCAAGTTTGAGCATAGTCTCAGGTTACAACGGCGCGAATAAATCGAGTTTATGACCGTCAGGGTCTTTGATGATCGCGTAACGCTGCCCCCAGAAGGCGTCCCACGGCGCTTTGTAACCAACGTAACCCGCACTGGTAATCTCGAGGTATTTGGCGTCCACATCGGAGGGACTGTCGCACAAAAACGCGCCAACATGCTGTTCAACAATTTTGGCTTCGGGATCAAAACTTTGCATCATGGACAATTCGTCCCAGGCAAAACGCAATCCATTACTGAGCGTGATTTCGACATGGTTTTCATCTGGTGCAACTTCGGGAATCTTCCATCCGAGTTTGCGGTAAAACTCGAGGCTACGGGCGGTGTTTTGGACGATAATGCCGATCATATCGAGTTTCATGATGGTCTCCTTTTAGATTTCTGTCTGGAAAATAGTCACCAGCACACCGCTCGGATCGAGCGTACCAAATTCTTTTAAACCCCAAGGTTTGGTTGTCAGTGGGGCGTTTGGATGCACGCAATTGGCGGCTTGGCAGGTCGCGTATATGGCATCAATATCTTCAACTTCAATCCGAAAACCGGCACTCTCGAGCACCAGTTTGACATCGGAAAACCAAAAGTGAACGATCAATGGTTCGCTCAAGCCGCCATAAACAACCTCTTCATCGATGGCACTCGAGAAATCCGTGATTTGCCGTCCAGCTTTCGTCCAAGCCCAAGAATTGTGAAACCCGTAGACGCGTCCGTAAAACTCGAGGGATTCGGGAATGTTTTTGGACGGCAGAATCGGGATAAGTTTTTTCATTCTGCTGAAAGCATAACTCAAGAACATGATTTAGGTCAAACTGGAGTCTTTGGTTTAGGCTCGAGCGGTAACAATCTCTTGCATTGCCGCCCACTGCCCAATGTCAGCGCGGTTGATTGCGGCTGCCATCAGGTCAGGAAATTTATCGGGCGTGCAGGCAAAAACAGGAATCCCCATCGCCGCCATCGCCGCCGCGTTCTGCTGGTCAAAACTCGGGCGACCATCGTCAGAGAGTGCCAGCAAGGTAATCACTTGGACCCCGCTGACAACAAAACCCTTTAAACGCTCAAGCATCTCCGCGCTGCCGTAACCCTCGTACAAATCCGAAATCAGCACAAAAATCGTGTCCTGGGGTCTCTCGAGTAAGGTCTGGCAGTATCGAAGTGCGAGTGGAGTATCGTTACCGCCACCAAGTTGAGTGCCAAAGAGCACTTCGACTGGGTCGGAAAGTTGATCGGTCAAATCGACCACGCTGGTGTCATAGACCACAACTTTGGTTCGCAGGGCAGGCATACTGGCGAGCACCGCACCAAAAATTCCGGCATAAACCACACTGCTCGCCATTGAACCGCTCTGATCAACGCACAAAATAATGTCGCGCAATGCGGAGCGTTTACGCCCATAACCGATGCGTCGTTCGGGAACAATCGTGCGGTACTCAGCTTGATAATGCTTGAGGTTGGCACGAATCGTTAAGTTCCAGTCGATCTCGTTGTGCTTGGGTCGGTTGTTCCTGGTGGCGCGATTCAGGCTGCCCATGACCGCTTGCCGCGTCGGGTTGGCAAGTTTGCGTGTCAGTTCTTCGACCACCTTGCGCACCACAACCCTGGCGGTGTCTCGAGCTTTGCCTTTCAGTAAGGATTTAAGCGACAAGAGTGTTGCCACCAAATGCACGTCAGGCTGCACGGCTTCCATCATTTCAGGCTCGAGCAACATTTGTTTTAAACCCAGTCGCTCGAGTGCATCTTGCTGCATGACCCGCACCACCGAACTTGGGAAAAACTCGCGGATGTCACCCAGCCAACGCGCCACGTTGGGACGACTTGCGCCCTTACCGACGTTCATACGGTTTTTTTCTTTTTCTTCTGGCGTCATGTACACATTCTCCAGCGCCCCGTCGAGTCTGGCATCCGCGCCGTGAAGTTGGCAGCCTGTCCCGTCGGCGTCTCCTCCACCGAGGATAAGCCGCCACCGCCTGAGCCGTTCAGTATTTGCATCTGGTGTCATGTGTTCCCTCGAGTTGAAAGTTTTGAAATGAGTCCTTGCCACCAAGTTTGAGTTGAATGTTCAACTTGAAACCCAATCCCACGCACCACCAATTCACCATTTGTTGAATAAGGACTAAGAATAACACTGTCATTGCTCATGACACGATTGGTTTTTTCATGACGGTACGTCAATTCATGCTCGTGTGCCAAAAACCAATCAGGCGTTAAATCCTCGAGTTTGAGACCAAATGGATTCTCAACAATGTCCATCCGAAAATGCACCCAGAACTGATCTGGCACGTATGCATCCCGCAATTGTGCCACGGGCGTATGTTGCCACTCGAGTTGCCAATCGTTCAAACCTGGGTTCATGCGCTTTCCAGGCTCCAATCAATCTCGGATTTCTCAGTTTCCTGCAATGCCGTGTTGATGCTCGAGAATGGACGCGAACCAAAAAAACCGTTACGCGCTGAGAGCGGCGACGGATGCACGGCTTTCAGAACCGTATGGCGATTCGCGTCAATCAAATCCGCTTTTTTATGCGCATAAGCACCCCAAAGTACAAACACCACCCCCGTTTTATGGCTCGAGATGGCTTTAATGATCGCGTCGGTCAGTTTTTCCCAACCCTGCTTTTGGTGACTGCCAGCAGCGTGCGCCCGAACCGTTAAAACCGCATTCAACATCAACACGCCTTGTTTCGCCCAAGGCTCGAGGAAACCCGTTTTTGGTCTGGGAACTCCCAAGTCCGTCTCGAGTTCTTTGAACATGTTGACCAAACTTGGCGGTGGTTTGACGCCTGGTTGAACGCTGAACGCCAAGCCGTGCGCTTGATTGTCGTCGTGGTAGGGGTCTTGCCCCAAAATCACGACCTTAACGTTTTCAAACGGCGTCAACTCGAGCGCCCTGAACACGTTCTCCGCAGGTGGGAAGACCTGCTGGGTCGCACGTTCCCTCTCAAGGAACGCCTCAAGTTTTTGAATGTACGGTTGCCCGAATTCTGACTCGAGATACGGTTGCCATGACGCGGAAATTTGATCGAATAGTTTCATGATTTTGCCTCCAGAAATTCTTGGTCATATTTGAATAAATCATTGTTCTCGAGGGTAAATACAAGGTTCACCCCTACATTAATTTCAATTTCGAATATGGTCGTTTCTTAACATAAGACTTAAGCTCCCTTCTCTCCTAGGAGAGAAGGGTCGGGGATGAGAGGGAACACCAGAAACACCTTTCAACTTTGCACCTCGAGTCCAAGCATTTTCGCGATCAAAGGCAGCACCAACGTTGCTCGAGTTTCATCAATTCCCAATTCTTGTGTGCTGACCACTTTAGATACACCATGTTTGGCTTTTTCACCCATGCTGCGGCGTTCGGGGGCGGGAAAACTCGAGAAAGTGCGACGCAGCAAGGGCAGCACGGCAATAAAATGCTCTTCGGTTAATACAATCAACCAATTCTCTAGCACGCTCCAGAGTGTTTCGTCGTGCAGTAAAACCAATCCGCTGCCTGTCAAAAATCCTTCTACCCAGACTCCAACTTGCGCTGGATCAATGGCGCTCGAAGCGGCAAAACTTAAATGTTTGGCGGCATGACTGGCGTTTAACCGTTCGGCTTCAAGCAGCAATCGCACGGCGCGTCCAGCAATAAGACCGTGAATGCCAGATTTGCTCGAGATCACCTCGAGCGTTGAAAGCCAAGTCTCGAGATGCGCCGGAATATTGATGGTTGAAATTGCGGCGTTGACCTCGAGTATGAGTTTGAACAAGTGCTCGGCGGCTTCGTCTGACAGGCTCAGGCTCGCCCCTGGTAAACCCACGCTGACCCGAGCAATCAAACCATTGACCACATGACCAACCACGCTCGAGTCGGTTTGACGGACATCGGAATAGCGCAATACCCTGGCAAGAGGTGGGATGGCTGCCATCAGCACTGGCACATCGCTCGAGAGGGCTGATTCTGCCTCGAGTCGCGCCAGTAAATGGCTGGTGGCGTTGGGTAGTGCGGCAAGAAGCACCAAATCGAGAAGTTCGGTCAAGGCAGGTAAAGCTCGAGCTTTATCAGAGAGTTCTTTGGCATACGCCGTTGCCGCCTCGAGCACACTTTGTCCGTAAGCACCCATTTCGATAATCCGCACCCCAAATTCGGGTTGCCAACGCAACAACCAAGTTTCCTTAAATGTACCAGAGCCGCTCGAGTTACGAATTTCACCCCAAGCGATACCCAGCAAATTCAAACGGTGTAACAAGACTGAACGCTCGAGGTCGTTGGATTTGCGAAGGTCTATCTCTAAAGTTTTCTCAGAGGCTTCGGGTTGCATTCGCACGCGTTTTTGCAAGGCTTCAAGGTCACGTTGTAACGGTACTGTTGGCACTTCGGGCGGTACTGAACCCAGGGTTTCACCGACAATCAAACGGTCATGAATTAGGGTCATGGGCAATTCAGAATCCGACAAGAACACGGCTCGAGCCGCGTCAGAAAGTTCACTTAACCCTGGCATCGGCAAACCACGCAAACTCGAGATGGTGTCCACAAGTCGCACCGCTTCGATCACACTGGCGCTCGAGGCGTCAAGTCCTTCGGAGCGCAACAATCGTGCGATGCTTGCCATCCAATGCGTAGTCACAAGGCTCGAGCCAGAGTGTGAATGCTCGAACAAATGCGCGTACCAACCTGGCGAGTCCACACCTGCGCCGTACCCGCTCGAGCGCGACAAGCGTCCATGCGTCCAGGGCGTCCAGGTGGCGGAAACCTTGACTTTGGGCAGGTCTTTTAAAGTGGTGGCGTCTGATTTTGCGTTCGGAACATTTTCGCTCGAGACATCCAAAACGGGCGAATGCCAGGCACCACAAATGACGGCGATTCTCGAGAATCCCTCTTTTTGCGCGGCTCGAATGGTTTGCCGCATGAAGGCTTCACGCCTTGCCTCTCGAGTTTCAAGCACAAAACCTGGCGCGTCAGAAGCCTCGGTTCGCAGTGCTGTCATCGCCTCGAGAATGGCGGGGAAAACATCGGTTTCGTCTCCGCGAGACTCGACCAAATATTCCCAGTAGCGCTCGCCGTCGGAAAAACCTGCGGCGCGTGCCAGCCAGCTTAAAGGATCGCTTTGAATCGGGATTTCAGTAGGTTCTGGAACACTCGAGAGGTCGAGTTCGGGCATTTCGATTTCGGGTTGTGATTCTTGCTCGAGCAACTGATGCGCTTGCGGCAAATCCATAAACCGCACGGGTAAACCCCGAGCAGTCCCAAATTTGATGGCAGCCCACTCTGGGCTGAACGCCGCAAAAGGGTAATAGACTGCTAAAGATGGTGTTTCGGCGTTATGAACCAGAATCGCCACTGGAGGGCGCATATCCTGGCTCACAGTGAACGAGAGGATGCCATTGGCTTCTGGCGGACCTTCAATCAAAATGCAATCTGGGTTCAGCACTTCCAAAGCGCGTTGCAAACTACGGCTCGAGCCAGGACCGTGATGACGAATGCCGTAAATGTGAAGACCCATTGGAATTTTAGTCTATCAAGCCAGAATGAAAAAACATTCCAAACTCGAGTTTCCTATCCAACTTTCGCTTTCAGTCTCTCGAGTTCTTCGCGCAACTCCCGCATTTCAGCCTCGAGCGCTTCGACCCTTGCCGTCATCTCGGAGGCGCTGCTGACCCTGGGTTCACTGAGTACCGCCATCGTCGGCGCTCCGCAAAGCATGTGCGTCCAACGGTTATCCCGTTCACCCGCCTGCCGTGGAAGTTCGATGACCAGTGGGTCGGTCAGCCAGTTGGTCAACTGATTGAGCGCATGTTCGACCGCCTCGAGGCTGTCAAATTTGTACATTTGCTCGGTTCGGGCGCGTAACTCGCCCATCGTTTGCGGTCCGCGCAGCATCAAGACGCACATCAGGGCGTGATGCTGGGGTTCGAAACGCAATTCTCGAGCCAGGTATTGCGAGTATTTTGGCGTGCGTCCACCAGGTTCGCGCCCGAAGGCGGTCAGGCGTTTGTGCCCAAGTTTCTCGAGGGCATTCTCGAGTTCGCGCTCAGAATAATTGGTGATTGGCGCTCGAGAGGTTTTTTGATTGCAGCCGTTGGTCAGGCTGTTGAGGCTGAGCGGGTACAAGTCGGGGGTGGTGACTTGTTTTTCCATCAGCGTGCCGAGGATGCGGACTTCCATTTCGGTTAAGGGGAGTTCCATGAGGGTATTTTAGCGCAACTCGAGAATTAATACCTTCCCGAAATTTTTTAGATGCTTTTCCTAAAAAATTTCCGACCAGCGGAAGTAGGGACAACGTACCTGTCGCCGAAATGACAGAATTGGAGCGAAGCGGAAAATTTAAAATGGAGGTGACAGGTACTTAGGTTGGGTGTTTGACCGTGCAGGGCTTTCCGTCGCCACCAATTGAAATCATCACCACGTGTCCGGTCGTGCAAAGCACTTGATCGCGGGTCGCACGATTTTCCTTAAAAACGTCCACCCGAACACGCATGCTGGTGTTGCCGACACTTTCGACGCAGGCGATCAACTCGAGGGCATCACCGTTTTTGATTGGCACTCGAAAATCAATTTTGTCTATCGAGGCAGTGACGACTGGAGTCAGGCTGTAGCGTCCTGCGGCGAAAGCGGCAGCTTTGTCCATCAGACTTAAAATGTGCCCGCCGAATGCCGTTCCGAGCGAATTCGTGTTGCCTGGAAAGATAATCTCGAGCATTCTGGCAATGCCTGGTGGGTCTGGGGCTAGGTTGGGCGGGTTGATGATGGTTTTCACGACGGCATTCTACCCGAAACAAAAAAAC
>JANMUC010000521.1:0-6521 GCA_031391225.1 Deinococcales bacterium | reverse complement strand
CGCAAACCGAGCTGTTAACGCCTCTTGGTCGCACCCGATTTGCGGGCAACATCGAACCGAACGAAACTCAAGAATTCAGTTACGAGGCTCGAGTGACTGCGGGAAATGACGGCGAAGCGACCTTAAAAGCAATTCTTGAAGCTCCCAACTTGACCTCTTTGAGTGCCAGCACAGATTTCAAACGGGTCAACGCCAGCGTGATCAAAACCGCGCCAAAAATCAATTACAAACCCGCGCAAATCATTCCATTCACCATTGTTATTACCAACCCAGTTAGCCGTCCGATCAGCTTGCAATTGACTGGCGAGGCGAGTGGCTTGACCTTCGAGCTACCCGAAAACCAAATGGTAGACCTCGCGCCGCTCGAGGTTAAAAAAATTGTGGTGAATGCTCGAGCCGCAAGTGCTGGAACCTATGAAAACATTGTCAACCTCAGCTTGAACGACATATCTGTGTCTATACCAGCCAGCGCCACCGCCACCGTGGTTGACCTGCCAGCCCGAACCCGTCAAAGCGAAGTACGCGTCGTCGTGAAGGTCGAACAAATCCCTGCCAATGGTCAAATTGTGATCGCAGACCGAATTCCTGACGGTGCGCTTTACGTTCTAGGCTCGAGTTCGGTCAATGGTCAAGTGCTGCCCGACCCGTTGCAGGCAGGAGATCGTTTGTTCTGGGTGATACCCGCCGGCGTCAGCAACCCCTACGTTTTAACCTATAAACTTGACCACACCGACATTCTGGTCATGCCAGAAGAACGGATTGGTGTGATCCTCAATTTGATTGCCCCAAACGGCATCGTCTCCGAAACCCGTTTGCTGCGTGGCAACCCCGCCATCCTTGAGGCTTTTGAAAAAGCGGTCGCCCAACAAACCCTGCGAGGTTTGCGAGATAGGGTCGGAGCGATTATTGTGCGTCCGATTCAAGACAAGCACTTCACCGACCGCGACCAGACCAGCGTGTTGGTGGATGTACCACTGAGAGCCGAAAACATTCAATTGAAAGTCAATGGTGTGGTCATTGCCGACAGCCAAGTTGGTAGCCGTACATTCGATGAGGGCACGAACCGCACCACCCTCGAGTACGTTGCCGTGCAACTCAAACCGGGCATCAACACCCTCGAGCTGAGTGCCACTGACAACGGCGAAACCTTTAAGGATACCCTCACGGTCACGCTGGCGGGTGCGGTTGGACGCATCGAAATCACCCAAGTGCGCCCGATCACCAACGACTCCAACGACACGCCAGAGCTGCAAATCAAAGTCATCGACGAGTTTGGCAACGTACCACCAGACGGTTACGTGACGCTCGAGATTTCGCCAGAACCCAGCCAACCCGACGCCAACCCGCTCGAGCCAGGCTATCAAATCAAATACGTGGCAGGTCTGGCTCGGGTCAAACTGAGTAGTGTCGGCACGCGCAACATTGTTCGTGCCACCGCCCGAATTGGTGAGGTTCGCGCCCAAGCCGAATTTCAGGTGGTTGCCAGTACGCGCCCACTGATTGTGGTCGGCGCGACGGGTGTGCAAGTCAGTCTCAGCGACACCTTTTCGGTGGCGGGAAGTTTGCAACTGTTCGCCCGAGGACCCGTGTTTGACGGTTATCAATTTACCATCGGCGTTAATGTTCAAGCAGAATACGTCAGCAACGAATTCAACCTGGGCGGCAGTTTGCTGCCGACACCAACCCCGCTTGATCGCTTTCCACTCTTGGGCGATGCCGCCAGCCGAGGCAGTGAAGTCTCGAGCAGCACAGGTTTTTACTTTAAACTCGAGCGTGGACCGAGTTACTTGCTGTACGGTCAATTCAGTGCTGGCTTTAGCGGTTTATTGAGCAGTTACAACCCGACTTACAACGGTTTGCAAACCCTGGTGCGCGGTGAAGGCTACCGCGTCACAGGATTTGTCGCGTTTCAACCCAGCAGCAATTTACACGAAGAATTCCCAGGTGATGGCACAGAAATTTACCGTCTGCCCAACGCACCTATCACCCCAGGCACGGAACGGATTCGGATTGTGGTACGCGACAAAGACACCCCTAACTTAATTATTCTGGAATGCCCAGCCACCTACACTGATAACAGTTTTTCCAAACAAACTGGTCAAGAAGGCTGCACGCTCGAGCGACTGCGCGATTACGTGATTGATTACGAAACGGGCGTCATCCAACTGAAAAAACCACTTCTGAAATACGATATTGCCAGCGGCAACCCAATGTATTTGGTGGTTGAATACGCAACTGCTGCCAGCAGTGTGCCGCTCGAGGTTCGGGCAGGCGTTCAAGGACAAATCGAAGGTCAACTCGGTAACGGCACATACACGATTTCAGGCACGGTTCTCGAGTACAGCGCCGCCAAACCACTGATGCTATCTGTCGGGGCGGGTTATAACAGCAAAGACTTTAAAATCAATGCCGAACTTGGTTTCTCGAGCGCCCCAGCCTTTGCGGCGCAAGCCAGTTACACCAGTGGCATTTTTGAAGTGAGCGCCCGTTATCAAGACGTGGCAGTTGGTTACACTGGCGTCAACAACACCACACCTGCCCGTGATATCAACGTCACTGCCAGCCTCAAGCCCTCAAACACCCTCAGCTTCTCGGCTCGAGCCTCCTTAAACCAAAATTATGATGCCACCAACAGTTCACGCTCGAGCCTCGGTTTGGAAGCCAAAAATGATTTCGGTATTTTGACCGCCACGTTGGGTTTGCTCGGGAATTTCTCGAGCGGTGCTGTAAACACCAGTGATGTGTACTTTACTGGCGGAGTGATTGTGCCACTCGGAGCGTTTAAATTCGGACTCGAGCAACGCGTGCCAATTACGGCAGGCACCCTATTCCAAACCCGTTTCAGCGCCGAATACGCCTTAAGCTCCAACATCAGTTTGGTCTTCCAAGACACCCTGACCGACTGGCAAAACAACGAAGGCAGCCTTGGACTGCGCGGCACCTTCGGCAACACCAACCTGACCCTTGGTTACGAATTGCCTTCCAATGCTGGCGACGCTGGACGCGCTCGAGCTGGCATTGACACGATCATTCCAATCAACCCAAACCTCAGCGCTCAACTTGGGGCACAAATCTCGAGCCGGATCGGTTTTGAACCCGAAGGCAGCATCAGCGCCGGTCTTCTGTACAGCTACCAAAACACCCGAGCCAATTTGCGCAGTCAACTCTCGCTCTCGAGCAAGGGCTTAAAGCAATTTTACGGACTGGGCATTGTCTTCCAACCCGACACCAACCTGATTCTCTCACCCAACCTCGAGTACACCGACAGCAGCGACGGCAGCGGTTTCAAGTTCTCAATGGCTGGCGCGTACCGCGCCTACCGTTGGAATGTCCTGACCAACCACACCTTTAAAAACGGTATTTTCAGCAGCACAGGCGATTTCTTGGCGGGCGAAATCCTCGCCACCTACCAATTCGACGAATACTTCACGGTACGCGGCGGACTGGCATACCAACTGTCCTCGAGCGTCTTCACTGGTCAGATTTACCTCGGCGCGACTTACTTTTTCAGCGACGTTCTGGGAGCAGGTTTCAGCGCTGGATATATGTTCCAAAGCACCAACACCTCGAGCTTCTCGTTTGGGATTGAAGGCAGCTTGCGCGTCGTGCAAGATTTGTTATTGACCGTTGGGTTTAACTTCTGGGGCTTTGACAGCCTTGGCACGTTCAACGCTCGACCTGGGGTGTATTTCAGGCTGGACTTTAAATTTGATGAACGCCTGTTTCAACCACGTCCTTGAGTAACGAACGCCCGCTCGAGCTTTCAGTGGGACAAGCATTTAAGGCGTTAATATCCCAATTTTCCAACCACGAATGTACCAAATTTTTCCAGTGGTATCGGCAACCATATCCGAGATACCTGGATAATTCTCGAGCGCAGGGAGCGAGACATTTGAGTAAGTTCCCAAAGCCCCGTTTACAGTAGATCGTTGTAAACCACCGTAATTGCACCAAAACGCACTGTCGCCACCTCGAACAAGACGACTTCCACCACAAGTGTATTTGATTTCTGTTTTGGTTCCGTCTCCATCAATGCGAAGCATCGTGTTAGGACCACTTGGTCCAAACCACATTGAACCAGCAAAAATATTGATGGAAGTCATATTGGGATAATTGGAATCAAGCGTAATCGTTCCGTCTGGTGCAATGCTTCCAATGTCTGACTTGTCTGTAAACCAAATCTTTCCATCCAAACCCAAGCGCAAATCATTTGCGTTTGAGAAATAATTCTGAAAGGAATTAAACCCAGACGGCAAGTCAAACGTGACGGCATTTGAACCATCGGGTTGGACTCGAGTGATGCTGCCAAAGTATGGATTGTTTAAACTTGAATGGGCAATCCATAGATTTCCATCGCTGCCAATGGCGATCTGCACTGGATTGATTCCTGCCGCCAGAGGAAACGTCGAAATTCCACCCGTTTTGGGCACGCGCATGATTGAACTTTTGATGTTCCCGGCTGCTGGATCGCCAACAAAAGTAAAATAGGCAATCCAGGCATTTCCAGCAGAGTCAAGTGTTAAGTCTTGAACTGTTGAGAAACCTGGGAGGTCTGGCAAGGTTACTCGAGTTGCTGTACCGCTCGAGTTCATTTTGACCAAGGACACAGGAGGAGTATTTGGTCCACTCCCCTCGATAAAATACACAGAACCATCAGTGGCAGGCAGCAGGTTTTGAACGAATCCCGCATCAAATTCTTGAATGTCAAAGTAGTGAAATTTGGTACTGTCGGAAATCGGAGATTCGCCCTGAAGATTCTTGAGCTTTACGTCAACAGTCCCAACAACGCCAGAAGGAACAACCACTTCCATTGTGGATGAATTGAGAATTGTCTTACCTGTTGCTTCATTCGCGCTCAAGAAAACCTTGGTCTCTGCGTCAAAAT
Source organism: Deinococcales bacterium (assembly GCA_031391225.1). Taxonomy (GTDB): domain Bacteria; phylum Deinococcota; class Deinococci; order Deinococcales; family JAAFIG01; genus JANXTZ01. The sequence goes on along the minus strand of JANMUC010000521.1, from coordinate 1,636 downwards.
TGGTTCCTTCAACGATCAGTTTGTAGCCTCCAATGGCTGCGCCGCCCGATGTTTGAAGGCGCTTCACAGTCGGTTGGAAATCGGCAACCACAGTTTTGCGTGACGCGATCAACTCGCCAGACCGAAAGCCTTGGATCGCGATCAGGCGCACTTCATAGATATGTGTTTTATCGAACGTGCCATACACAATTGCAGGCTGTGCGGCAATGTTCACGACAGTCACCGGCGTAACGATCTGGTTTGTGGTTTGGTCTTTGATTTCGATCTGAAGTCGATTGTTTTGCGAACTGAGGTCTAAAATCGGATTAAATTCCCAAGTGACCGCAATTCGATCTATGGTACTTTCAGTGATTGTTAAATTCGCGGCTTGCGACAGCGTTTTACTTGTATCTATAGTAAAAGGCACACCAGAAGTATCTGAAGCGATTACTCGAGGCACAGTATTTGTTTTTAAAGGACGGTTATTTTGCTGATTCAGTGGCAATCGCGGTAAAACAACACTATATTTCAAGTTGTCTCGAGCTTGGAAACCACCGTTCAGTTTCAACGCTGGTGGGTTTTCCATGCGTATTTTATAAGCGCCATTGATGACAGGAATTTCACTTAAAAGCCCTAAAGTTTCCGAGCCGAAAGGCTGATTGGAAGGATTAAAGCCAGTATAGATACCTTTAAAAGGCTGATCGTTGTTCCAACCACTCGGACCCGAAATCACATACCCAACACTGCTGGAGTTTGGGCTGCCGGATGGTGGTCGAAACCCAAGTCGCAGTGCCATTCCGAGTGTGTCATTTCCAAGGTTATATGTGCCTCCAGTGGCGGTGAAGCCATAAATGCCAATTGAGAGGCTTTGTTGGGTTGCGGGAGCATCTTTGAGGGCGACGGTAACGGTTGCATTTGGATTTAAGGTTTCAAGAGATTTTGCTGTGACCACACCTGTTTGTGAAACTTCCAATACAGCAGGGTCACTCGAGTTCCAGCTAAGTTCAGAACCAGCAACGACCGTTCCATCTGGCTCGGTGACAAGTGGGTTCAAGGCAAACGATTGACCATTTTCAAGTTGTGTGATTGGGTTTGTGATAGCAATGTTACTGGCACTGGCGTGTATAAATTGCCATTGAACATCGGCAGGAATTTCACTGCTGGAAACTGTGCTCAGGCGATAATCAAAATCACTCGTATTTTCTGACAAAATGGCATTCCAACCTTGACGAAATTTCCAATCAATAGCCTGTGAACCGAGTCCGTTTGGGTTCGTACACTTCCCTATCAACGAACCGTTTTGGTCAGCGTAAATGTAGAACACAAACTTATCTCCAGCTTTGGGAGCTGAGTTGATCTGAGAACTGAGCAGGTTGGTTTGCACCAGATTTCCACTGCGTTTTGCATCGATCGCCGTTGAAGTCAGCACTGAAAAACCTGAAAGGAGTGAAAATTGAATGTTAGAGGAGCTGAACACAAAACTCGATGAGCAGGCGGGTCCAAATACCAGTTTTCCCTTGAAATCGTCTGGCGGCGTGATCAAAGGAACGTTGAATTGACCATCAGTGTTCATCGTTCCAGTCAAAATATCTACACTGGCGTTTGTAAAGTTAAAGTTCATCGAAACAGCACGAGAACCTCGAGTCCAGGGCGAAAT
>JANMUC010000503.1:0-3311 GCA_031391225.1 Deinococcales bacterium | reverse complement strand
TGATGGTCTGCTGAAATACGCTCGAGCCAGCGCACTTGGATTGCGCCATTTTGGAGCGATACCTCGGCTTGTTCAGCAAAGCGCGCAAAATAAAGGGCATGATCGATTTGCAAGTGACTTAATTGTGCCTCGTCGAGTTTCTGCGCAGCAAACGTTCGCACCACCGAATGCAGGTCGTAACGTCCTCCTGGCAGGCTTTGCAGCAAAGACCGCCCCACAAGCCCCAGCAAGGCTCGAGCCGAAATCCCCATGCCCTCAAGCGCGGCACGGCGCTCAAACCCGCCTCTGAAGACGCTAACGGTGCTTAAGGCGCTTCGCAGTTCATCCTCTAAGAGTTCCCAGGAGTGTTCAAAAACAGCTTGCAGTGAACGGTGTACGCCCTCTGATTCCAACTCTGGCAGATCATTTCCCGATTCCAAACCATCCGCCAACGCAGCGGGACTGAGTTCTCCCGCCCAAGCCGCCGCCAACTCGAGTCCCAACGGCAGACCGTGTACCGCCGCGCAAATTCGCAGGATTCCAGGCATGGTCTGGTTTGACAACACAAAGCCCGCCCGCCTTCTGGCGGCACGTTCGACAAAAAGCCGCACCGCACTCGAGGATTGTGCCAATTTAAGGTTTGGTTCTTTCGGATAATCCAGCCCCTCGAGCACCATCAGCGATTCGCCAGGAAGCTCGAGCGAAACCCGTGATGTGACCAGCAATTTCAGTCTTAAAGCGGTCTCGAGCAAACCCATCAGTGATTCTGAAACGCCGCGTAGATGCTCGAAATTATCAAGAATCAACAGTGTATTCTTGTGACGCAGATGTTCACGAATCTGATTCCAAACGGGCGTATTTGCGTTCAGGTTCAAATTGCAAGCAGCAGCAATCGCCAATGGCACATCTTCAAGACTGAAAACAGGCTGCAACGCCACCCAGATTGTTCCATCTTGAAACCAGCTTTTACCAGCCTCGAGTACCCAAGTTGCCAAGGTCGTTTTGCCCACCCCACCAGCGCCGCGCAAGGTCAACAACCTGACTTCAACGTGCTCGAGTTGCGATTGAATCAGTGCCTTTTCCGTCTCTCGACCTATCAGACGCACATCGTTGGTTTCAAAGGCTCGAGATACCAATTCAATTCCTGAAACCTGTTCTGCCAGCCGCAAGGTATCGGGTAGCGGCAGCAATCCAAGATCGGCTTTTAAACGCTGACGAAACGCTTGAAATGCCAGCGTTCCCTTCTCGAGCTGACCGAGTTTCAGAGCTTGTTTTAAAAGCGAATGCAATGCCTCTTCGTTGTACGGATCAGCCTCGAGCAGTTGTTGCAACAACCCGAACAATTCCATTGAACTGCCCTGCTGCTCGAGCGTCTGGGTTCGCCCGATCAGGGCTTCGCGCCAATCGCTTTGCAAGATTGAGCGTTCAGATTCAAAAAAACTTTCGAGCTGCTCAAGTCCTTGCGGGCGCAATCCGTCGAGCAACGAACCCGAATACTCGAGTAACGCCGTTTGCCAATCGGCAGCTTGGCAGGCACGCCTAAAATTTTTAATGTCGGTACTGCCAGTCAAACGCAAAGCTTGAGAACTCGATTCGAGTACCTGCGCCCATTCGAGATTTTTATTGCGGTGCAACAATTGCCGTAAGTTGTTCAAGCCGCTTGCCAGGTCAACATCAATCCAGAGCAATTCTGCCAGGTCTTTACGGGCGACCCAATCGTCTTGCAGGGCAACATTAGCCAGCAACCACAAGAACTGCCCTTGAGGAATAACAGTCGTCCCACTCGAGCTGATCCAGCACGGCGAGCCAAAAAGTTTTAATCTTTCAGACTGGCTCAAGGGACACCTCCAATCGAAACAGCCTTAGAATTGGCTTGATTTTAGAGCATTGGATCAATTGGCTGGCGTCAGGAGTTTGGGAGTGATTCCGGTGCGTTTCTGATACTCGAGACGTTGCTGATACTCGAGCACAATTTTTTCACCCACAGTCCTCCCCTCGCCAATTTTTGCCAGCGCCACTATGCTGCCGCCAAAACCCCCGCCTGTTAACCGTGCTCCGTAAATGCTGGAGTGTGTTCCAGCAATTGCAATCAGCAGATCAATTTCGTTTTCACTCATGTCGTAATCATCACGCATTGAAAGGTGTGATTCACCAAAAAGCTGTCCAACTCGAGTTAAGTCACCCGCTTTAAATGCTTTCACAGTTTCTAAAACTCGGGCATTTTCGGTCACCACATGCCGCGCACGGTTTGAATACGGACTGGGAAGCGCGTCGATGCGTTCTAAATCTGCAATCTCGAGATCACGCAAGGTTTTGATGCCCAAAAGTTCACAGGCTTTTTCGCACTCGGCACGGCGCGTTTTGTAATTTCTCGAGCCTTCATCGTGGGCGTTGCTGTGCGTGATCCCCGAATGGATGATGACCAATTCCGCAGTCTTGGGGAGTGGCACGCGTTCAAATTCTCCTGTTTTAAAATCAATAAACAGAGCCTCGCCCAGATTCGCCAAACTGCACGCCATCTGATCCATCAAACCAACTCGAGCGCCCACAATCGGTCCGTTTTCAGCGCGTTGGGCAAGTTTGGCAATCTCGAGATCAGTGATTTCCAGTTCAAACAATTCACGAATTCCGCGCAGCAAGACCACCAAAAACGCGGCACTCGAGCTTAATCCACTGCCCAAAGGCACATCGCTCGAGATCAGAGCATCAAATCCTGAAATGGCATAACCCTCTAGTTTGAGTGCCTGCGTGATCGCCTGAGGGTAATCGAGCCAACCATGTGTTGAAGTCTCTTGTCCCAAGTTGTAATCGAGTTTTTGATTCATTTGCAATGAGTACAAACTGGACCGTTGATGATTTTGACTTTTGGCAATCAGCAATGTCGCCCGTTGAGGAATGGCAGTTGGCAAGACAAAACCATCATTGTAATCGGTGTGCTCACCGATCAAATTCACACGTCCAGCAGCAAAAACCTCGAGTGTCGGGACGTGTTGAAATTGAGTTTGAAAAAGGTTGACCAGTTCTTGATTCATCAGTGATTTCCTCTGGAGTCTCGAGCGGCATCGCTCAAAGTTTTGCCCAGTTTACCGTGATACACTCAACCGTGACGATCATCAAACCTTTTTCCCTGCTTGCGAAAGTCTACGACACGATTTTTGCCGATGTTGAATACGACGAATGGGCAGAATTTATTTTGCAGTACCTCGAGAAAGCTGGTTTTAACCTCGAGCCGACAAAAGTCAGAGTTCTCGATCTTGCCTGCGGTACAGCCTCGAGCAGCGCACCGTACCTCGAGCGTGGTTTTAAAGTGGTGGGCGTGGACATGTCCAAAG
>JANMUC010000468.1:0-3028 GCA_031391225.1 Deinococcales bacterium | reverse complement strand
CGGCGACCCAAATCGGGCGTACACCCTGGTTCAAGTTCATGATCTGGTCGAAGCGATCATTGCCTGCGGCGAAAACGCTAACTCGAGCGGTAAAACTTATTTTGCGGGCAGTCCAACCCCGGTCAGTTGGGACCAGTTGCTCGAGACGCTGGCACGGGTTTACAAAAAACCGTACCGCCCACTTTCACTTCCCAATGTTGCCCTCGAGATGGCGGCACAGTTGGGCGAGGCGGGACGGGCATTCGGGCGGGTTGGTCTGATCAACCGATCACGGCAAAAAGACCTGACCGCCGTCGGCTGGGTCTGCGATGTCAGCGCCATCGAGCACGACCTTGGCGTGGTTGCCAAAACCAGCCTCGAAACTGGTTTCCTCGAGACTGCAAATTGGTACAAGAGCGCGGGGTGGCTGTGAAGAACGCCATCAGAATTATATTGATCTCATTACTGATTTCAGGTGGTGCAATCGCGTTGCTGCTGTTGACAGGTGACAAACTCGACCCGAGCGCCTTTGAGAAACTGCTGGATGTCAACTGGACCAAATTGGCATTGGTCATTCCATTTTTGCTTGCCTGGTGGGTCTTGCTCGGTGTGCGCATCAAAATCCTGGCAACCGCCCTGGGTGCTGGCGAACACATCAGCCTCTCTCGAGCCATCCGAGCCGCATTGTTGAGTCTTTTCGGTGCGTTTGTCACCCCTGCCGCCACAGGCTCGAGTTTCGGGTTGGGCTGGTACTTGTCACGCTTTATAGACGTTAAAAAAGCCACCGCCATCGCCGTTTTTGGACTGGTACTCGATTTTGTTTATTACGCCTGGAGCATGCCAGTCTCATTTTTTATTCTGCAATTCAAAGGTATCAATTTAGGCATCCCCGTGCTTGGTGTTTTGATCGGCATCTCGAGCATCTTGCTGATTTTGGCAGCCATTGCCGTGACCTTCAGCGCCGATTTTATTGCTCGAATGACGTTTAACATCTTCAGCTTGGGGTTTTTGAAACGCCGTCGTTTCGCCGCGTTTGCCTTTGTGCACCGCACCGGTCATGTCATGGCAGAACTGCGACAAATGCCGCTCGGCACACAATTGCTGCTCCATTTCGTCAATGCTCTGGCATTCTTGACCCACTTTGGCGCTTTCAACGTGGTGGCTTGGGGATTGGGCATTCCAAATTTTGACCATTTGGCAATACTTGCCTGCCAAAGTTTGCTGGTCAGCCTCAGTTCGGTGGTGCCAACCCCTGGCGGCAGCGGTTACTTTGAAATTGCCCTGGGCAAAGTCTTTGCCGCGATTGGTGTGCCCGATGCTGCCAAGACTTTTTTAACACTGATTTGGCGATTTATTTCGTATTACTTGTACATTCTAATTGGACCCTTTATTGGTGGTGCGGCGCTTCTTCGGGCATCAGAAAAAGCTCCAAAAAGTCCGTTGTAAACTCAAGCGAAAATCAAGAAGAAGCTTCGCAGAGAACAGCCAAAAGCTCGAGGTAATCAACGAAACTTGCTGATTCTTCATCAAAATCCTCTTCCTCAGCATCTTCAAAGTCAAAACCGTCACTCATCACTGAAACAAACGGCGCATCGTTGCCGTTTGATTTTGAAAGTTGAAGCATGATTGGGTCATCAAGCGCGTTCTCACCAATGGCAAACAAGCTGGGCATTCCATCTGGCGTCCACTTGAGTTGATTCTGGAGCAATTGTTCAGCGCTAAAGAGAATAAACATGTCCAGATCAATTCGATTTGCACCGTATTGAGTCAAATACTCGAGGTACACTTCTGGCAACACGTATTTTTGAGAAATTTGATTGACAATCACTGGATCAGCAGGCGAAAACCAAACTTGATCTTCACCTGACCTTGGTGACAAGTATTGCTCGAGACGTTGAACATGCGGCTTTATTCGTTGAGAAAGCTCAGAATTCATGAAAAGAGTTTAACCTTTTGGACCATTTTTCAGGTCGTAAATTCGCCCCTTCCAACTGGTTTCCCCTTTGCGAAACCGCTGCCAAGACGCAATGGCAATGACCGCCCAACCAATCATGGAAAGTGGTTGCTGAATCCACAAATGCAGCGGGTATCCAAACTCGAGGTCGGCAACAAAACGCCCAAGCAAACTGAGGATTACGGCAACAAGCGGCAACGTAACGCTCGAGCCTGAAACCAGTGCGGCAATCAACCAAATCCACGGCACAAGAAACAACCAAGTGAAGAACAAAATGCTGACGAACAACGCGGGGACGCTCGAGCCTAAACCGACAAAGGCGGCTTTGGCAAAACCGTCAAAGGTTTCCTGGGTGCTCGAGTACATCTTGCATTTGACGCTGCCCAAACCGTTTAAAAGCACAAAGCGTTTGTTTTGGGATTTGACATTGCGTGCCAGTGCCATGTCCTCGAGGATGCTGTGCTTGACTGGTTCAAAGCCACCGATGCTGGCATAGCAATTTTTTTTGAATGCCAGCATTTGACCGTTGGCGCTGACAATCAATTTGTGTTTAGGGTTGGGAACGAGCCACACAGGTAAAAGCGCCAGCACGCTCCATGTCATCCATGGTTGCACCAAGCTCGAGAACCAGCCAGAGAGGATTTGCTGAGGCCAAGCACAGATCGCATCGGCGTTGGTGGCTTGCATGGCTTTGACGCACAAGCTGATAGCATCGGGTTGCCACAGAGTGTCGGCATCGGTGAAGACCAGAATTTCGCCGTTTGCAGCTTCGGCAAGCTGGCGGCAGGCGTTGGGTTTGCCAAGCCAGCCTTCGAGAAGCTCGCCCCCTTCGATCACGTGCACTCTGGAATCTCGAGCGGCGTATTTTTGGGCAATCTCGAGTGTGCGATCTGTGCTGTGATCGTTCAGCACGATAATCTCGAGGTTGGCATAATCTTGGGCGACCAGCGTGGGGAGCAGCGACTCGAGGTTGGCTTCTTCATTTCGGGCGGGGATTAAAAGTGACACTTTGGGTTGATGCTCGAGTTTAACCTTGGCGTAATACCGCAAACTGCGAAACAAGATCGAATTAAAGATGGTGAACGCTGCGAGCAG